>JAZLCB010000030.1:0-5540 GCA_045614005.1 Clostridia bacterium | reverse complement strand
TTTTAATGCTTTCGCTGCACGCGGAGGTTTTACTTCATTTACATGCTCAAATGCATTTTCAATACAACCATACTCAACAATAATCTTCGTAGCAGTCTTTTCACCAATACTCGGTACACCCGGAATATTGTCCGAGGAATCTCCCATTAACGCCTTAAGGTCTATAAATTCTTTCGGTGTTACTTCGTAACGCTCCTTGACATCTGCAGCATAATAATCCTCCACCTCAGTCTTCCCTTGCTTCGTCTTTGGAATTCGAATCTTAATCTTTTCGGTTGCAAGCTGTAATAAGTCTCTGTCTCCCGAAATGATGGCAACGTCCATTCCCTGATTCTCGCATCGTTTGGAAATGGTTCCCAACAAATCATCAGCCTCTAATCCCGCCTGCTCAACAATCTTAACACCCATCGCCTTAAGCACTTCCTTAATTACCGGAACCTGTTGGCGCAATTCATCCAGCATTGGTTTTCTGGTACCTTTATATTCCGAAAAGAGCTCGTGGCGAAATGTCGGTGCATGCACATCAAAAGCAACCGTCAAATACTCCGGTTTCTCCTCCTCCAATATTTTAAACATAATATTTAAAAAACCGTAGATGGCATTCGTGTGAAGCCCTTCCGAATTCGTTAAATCCGGCACTCCGTAAAACGCTCGGTTCAATACACTGTGACCGTCAATCAAAACAATTTTACTGCTCATTACTCATTCCTCTGCACTTTCCAATCATTGATAAAATGTATGATTCACATATATGGATAATTATATCACAAAAAGAAGCTAAGAACAAATATTCTTAGCTTCATAATCTATTATCCTTGCTTTACAGCCTCAAAATCTTCTTCTATCTCTTTCGAAGGTGGGGCTTTACAAAGTGATACCACTACGATACAAATAGATGAAATAATAAATGCCGGTAATAATTCATAGATAGCAAACACACCGCCAAATTTGCTGATAAGCAGTTTCCATACAAATACCATAGTTGCACCGCTTGCCATACCTGCTATCGCACCGGCTCTGTTTGTACGTTTCCAAAACAGTGAGAATAACATAATTGGTCCGAATGTTGCTCCGAAACCTGCCCAAGCAAATGAAACAATATTAAAAATAACACTCTTTTCATCCAGGGCAATCAAAATTGCAATCAAGGTAATCGCAAGCAAGGTAATTCTTGTTATCTTCATAACCTGTTTGTCTGTTGCATGCTTTTTAAAAATACCCTGATAAATGTTTTTAGCTACTGCAGAAGATGCAATCAACAGATAGGAATCTGAAGAACTAATCGTTGCAGCCAAAATTCCCGCCATTACAAAGCCTGCCAAAATAGGTGGCAAGAAACTTGTAGAAAGTGTAATAAAGATATTCTCTGATGCTGTTGAAGTCAAATGTGTAGTTGGAAAAATTGCTCTACCTGCAATACCCATAAATACTGCAACAGCAAGGGAAATCACAACCCAAACCATAGCAATTCTTCTTGAACTCTTTAATTCTTTTTCCTCACGAATAGCCATAAAGCGCAAGAGTACCTGTGGCATACCAAAATATCCTAAGCCCCACGCCAGCATAGAACAGATTCTTAAAATTCCATATTCAGATGCAGTTCCGAAAACAGGTGCTCCCGCTTCTACGATTTGCTCTCCTGCTTCATTTAATGTTGGATTTGCAATTCCAAAGAATTCAAAGAATCCCGGAATGGATTTCGCATTGTCGATAACGGCTCCAAGTCCGCCTGCATTAACAATACTAACAATTACAATAGATGTTAGTGCAACAAACATAACAACTGCTTGCATAAGGTCAGATGCGCTTTCCGCTAAGAAACCACCTAAAATAGTATACGCAAGAACAAAAACCGCACCTAAAATCATCATCGATTCATAGGACGCTCCAAATAATGTGGAAAACAATTTGCCACAAGTAACAAAACAACTGGAAGCATACACAGTAAAGAAAATAAGAATAAACAATGCAGCCAGTATCATAATTACCTTTTTCTTCTCACGAAATCTATTGGAAAAGAAATCCGGAAGAGTAATTGAATTATTAGCTCTTACACTATAACGGCGAAGCCTCTTTGAAACAATCAACCAATTAAAATATGTACCAATTGCCAGTCCTATAGCTGTCCATGCCGCATCGGCAAGTCCGCACCAATAAGCAACTCCCGGCAATCCCATCAGAAGCCATCCGCTCATATCGGAAGCCTCAGCACTTAACGCTGTTACCCATGGTCCCAATGTTCTTCCACCTAAAAAATAATTTTCTGAACTTTGATTTGCTTTTTTTGCATAAATAAGTCCAATTGCAATGACAATCGCCATGTAAACAATCATGGCAATCAAAATCTGTAATGTGTTACCATCCATCACAGCACCTCCCAGTCCTTTTAGAATTAAAAATTTCTATAAAGCCAAAAAGCCTTGGTTATCCAAGGCTTTCATGCGGATGGTGGGACTTGAACCCACACGAGGTCGCCCCCGCAAGATTTTGAGTCTTGTGCGTCTGCCATTCCGCCACATCCGCTTACGCTTGCCATATTCGTGCCAAACGCCTTGATAATAATAACTTAATTTTTGTTTACTGTCAACCATTTTTTTGAGTTTTTCTATGAATATCTCACTGTCTCTACTTAAACAGATAGTATCTTATAAATTTCATGAATATCTGTAATCTCATAATCAATCTTACAGTCTACATTGCGTGTTGACTTCAAAGGATTATACCAACAAGTGACAATACCTGCATTATTTCCACCACAAATATCACTGGTCAAAGAATCGCCGACAATCATAACTTCTGTTTTATCGTTCAGCCCAATATCAGCAAAAACCTTATCAAAGAACTCTGTATTCGGTTTTTCCACACCTAAATCTTCTGAGAGATATACTCCGTCAAAAAGTTCACCAAGTCCTGAACGCTGAAGTTTTTTTGTCTGTGCAACAACTGTTCCATTCGAAACAGCATATTGTTTAACTCTACCCTTCAAAGATTTGACAATACTATAACTATCATCACAAAACACAATGGTATCTCCCAAACTTAGCTGATATGCCTGATTAAATTCTGATGCAATACCTATATCAATCCCCTCGGCCCTAAAGAAATCCTTAAATCTTCCAACAAGCAACTGAGGCTTTGTTATTTCACCGCGTTCTAAACGCTCCCAATAGGAACGATTAATTTTCGAATAACGACTAAGTATCTCATCTGTACATTCACCCAAATGATATCGTTTAAACAGCGTTTTGATTGCTTCACGCTCAGCCGCATGAAAATCCAGCAGTGTCCCGTCTATATCCCATAAAATTGTTTTTATCATGCAAAACACCTCTCTTATCCCTTAGGATAAGACTACTCATAATATTCGTTTTTATAATTTTTCTTTAAATTCTTCAAAGCAATCAAAGGTAGCAAAATAATCCTTCGGTGTCTCTGGCCTACGAATCAGTTTTGCTGTTCCGTCCTCACAAAGTAATACTTCTGCAGACTTTAATTTGCCATTGTAATTGTATCCCATCGCAAACCCATGTGCACCGGTATCATGAATGACCAGAATATCACCTTTGTCAATCTTCGGCAACATACGGTCTATTGCAAACTTATCATTATTCTCACAAAGCGAACCGGTAATATCATACTTGTGGTCGCAAGCTTCATTCTCTTTACCCATAACCGTAATATGATGATATGCCCCATACATAGCCGGACGCATTAAGTTAACGGCACATGCATCGCAGCCGATGTACTCTTTATGTGTATGCTTTTCATGCACAGCCTTGGTAACAAGGCATCCGTATGGTCCCATCATGTAACGACCAAGTTCCGTATAGATAGCAACATCATCCATACCTGCAGGCACAAGAACTTCTTCGTAAGCCTTTCTTACACCTTCACCGATAACTTTGATATCGTTTGGTTGTTGTTCCGGACGATATGGAATACCGATTCCGCCGGAAAGATTAATAAATGAAACATGTGCACCTGTTTCATTCTGCAGTTTCAC
This sequence comes from Clostridia bacterium, assembly GCA_045614005.1. Lineage (GTDB taxonomy): Bacteria > Bacillota > Clostridia > UMGS1810 > UMGS1810 > RGIG8748. The sequence goes on along the minus strand of JAZLCB010000030.1, from coordinate 1,537 downwards.
AGCAAGTTCGAAGAGCATTTTGGCAAGAATGGGGTAATATTCATTCGTCACTGTATTGCTTGCAAGGAACGCGTGAATACCGAAGTTCTTCGCACCTTTCGCCTTTAATACCTTAAACGCTTCAAAGAGTTGCTCTGTTGTCATACCATATTTCGCATCACCCGGATTATCCATAATATCATTGCTGATTTGGAAGAGTCCGCCCGGATTATAACGGCAGCTAATTGTCTCCGGAATATGACCGATTGTTTTTTCTAGGAAATCAATATGTGTAAAATCATCTAAATTGATGATTGCACCTAACTTGTCTGCGTATACAAATTCCTCGGCAGGCGTTGCATTTGAAGAGAACATGATATCTTCCCCTACTACTCCGATTGCCTCTGAGAGCATTAATTCGGTATATGAAGAGCAATCACAGCCACAACCATATTCCCTTAAAATGTTGATCAAGAATGGGTTTGGCGTAGCCTTTACTGCAAAATATTCTTTAAAACCTTTATTCCACGAAAAAGCTTCCTTAAGTGCTTTTACATTTTCTCTGATTCCTCTTTCATCGTATAAATGAAATGGAGTCGAAAATTCTTTGATAATATCATCCAACTGTTCCTTTGTAACAAATGGTATTTTATTCATATGAATTTCTCCTTTTGAAAAACTATACTTTAAAATTTATCATGATAAGTAATAAAGCGCAAGGAAATTTTACTGCTCCTTCCTGCGGAATTTTTTCCACATCGGAAGCATTCCTAATGCAATTACGATGAATAATACAATCAACACATTCCAAACACTAATCATAACGCCCCATCCAAAATTATCGGCAACATAGCCGCTTCCGTATGTTGCAATTACATTTCCAAAAGCGGCGAAACAATTCACAATACCACCAACAAGTGCTGTTAAACCATATCGTTGAAATCTGTTCGGATAATTCATTTGCAAAATCTGTCCCGAACCATAGAGTAACAATGTAATCAAAGACATTATGATTGTCACAATAAAAATGTTAAGTTTCGTAAAGCCAAGCAGCATGAATACCATTGGCAAAATCGCAACATAGAGGATAATAAGTGTCTTAAGTTCATCACATTTTGTGTGATTATATATATAGTTTGCCGCCACAACCCCTATTATATTAGTAACTAATAAAACCACAGATAATAGTGATGTGAAACTTGGTGAAGCACCATATGTCTCCAACATAATAGTTGGCATCCAGCTTTTGATTCCATTATCCGCAATGGATTTGAAGACCATGAGCACACAGAAAAACACCAGACCACTCTTACATGTCACATCCCATGAAAGTTTGTCTTCTTTACGCGCATCAGACTCTAGCTTTATTTCTTCTACTTTTAAGACGGGAGACAATTTTTCACTTGCGTAGATGGATGGTAATAACATCACACCATTTATGACACCACAAATAACAAAAATATACTTCCATGATACGATTGCTAATACAACTGCAGTAAACACATAACTTAAGATAGACCCGAGGCAATAACAAAATGCAAGACGGCCCATGACCTTC
>JAZLCB010000029.1:0-3669 GCA_045614005.1 Clostridia bacterium | reverse complement strand
GTATAATCTTTATTGTGCCGTTACCGAAGTCCAGAGTTTCTCCGTCTCTTACGATAATGTCGGGGCGGGATTTTGGCGAAACAAAACCAAATGGTGCACAAAGATTGGCTTGCGAGTTGTTAAGGGCAGAGGCATCATCTTCGTGGATTACAATGGGAGATTCAAATTTTTCTTTAAGCTCATCAACCGCACCTATGTGGTCAACATGTGCATGGGTAAGTATTATATACTTTAGCGTAGCACCGACACCTTCTACAAGACTTACGGCCAAATCGGGGTTTGCACCGGGGTCGATAACAAACATCTCATTTGTAGCCTCGTCTTTTACCATATAAAAATTTGCACCAAGTTCCCCAAGGGGAGCAGATTTTATAATCATATCATATTACCTCAGTTATTTCTCGAAACTTCTACAATGTCTTTGAGTCGTCCGAGCTTCTTAATAAGCACATTGAGCTGCTCAGTGTTGGAAACCTCTACAGAGATTTCAACAATACCAAGACCTTCTTTGGTGGAACGGGCATTAAGTGTTCTGAGTGCCACCTTGGTATCATTTACAATGTTCGCAACTTCAAGAACAAGACCGTCTCTGTCTGCACAAACAATCTTGATTTTGGAAAGATAGGATGTACTTGCGTTGTTTTCCCACGATACATCTATAAGTCTTGCTCTTTCTTCATCATCTTTGTGCATTGCAGCTACATTTATACAATCCTGACGGTGTATGGACACACCTCTTCCTCTGGTAATATAGCCTATTATCTTATCACCGGGGACAGGACTGCAACACTGCGAATAACGGATAAGACAGTTGCTTATACCTTTGACAACTATTCCGTCGGAAGAAGATTTTTTAGGCTTGGATTGGGATTCGAGTGCAAGGCTTACGGGCAGGGTTTCTTCGGCATGATTCTTTTTGTATTCGTCCTTGAGCTTGTTTATGACATTACTTACAATAAGACCGCCGTAACCGATGTTTGCATATAAATCGTCTTCACTTGCATATCCGTAGCGTTTAACAATTTTGGATATATATTCGGCTGATGACAGATTAAGAGAGGTAAGCCCCTGACGGCGTATTTCCTTATCTATCATATCCTTGCCGAGAAGTATGTTTTCTTCGCGGTTTTCTTTCTTAAACCAAGCATTTATTTTGTTACGAGCCTGACTTGTCTTTATTATCTTGAGCCAGTCCATGCTGGGTCCGTGTACAGCAGAAGAAGTTATAATTTCTACGATATCTCCGTTTTTGAGCTGATATTCAAGCGGAACTATTTTGCCGTTTACCTTAGCTCCCTGCATCTTGTAACCAATTGCAGAGTGAATACTGAATGCAAAGTCAATAGGTGTAGAACCTGCAGGGAAGGAGAGAACATCGCCCTTTGGCGAGAATACAAATACCTGATCGGTAAACAGATCTATACGCAGAGTCTGCAAAAATTCTTCTTCGCTCTTGGCATCGTTCTGAACATCGAGTATCTGCCGTACCCACTGGAATTTCTGTTCTGTATCGGCATCCTGTTTTTGACCGCCCTCTTTGTATTTCCAATGTGCGGCGATACCATTCTCTGCTATTGCATGCATTTCCTGTGTACGAATCTGTATTTCAAATGGTCTTCCGTCGTTGCCTATAACTGTAGTGTGGAGAGACTGATACATATTTGGCTTGGGCATTGCAATATAGTCTTTAAATCTTCCGGGCATGGGCTTATACAGCTCATGCGAAGCACCCAACGCAGCGTAGCAGTCGCTTACTGTTTCGGTAACTATTCTTACGGCAAAAAGGTCATATATCTGATCCAAGGCTTTGTTTTGAGTATACATCTTTCTGTATATACTGTAAAAATGCTTGGGTCTGCCGTCTATGGTAGCTGTGATGTTGAGGCTTTCAAGCTTTTGCTTAAGATCGAGCTTTATAACATCAATGTATTTTTCGCGCTCCTGACGCTTCTGGTTAATTCCCTTTACGATTTCAAAATACGCTATGGGGTCGAGGTATTTGAGCGACAAATCTTCGAGTTCCCATTTGATTTTGTACATACCGAGTCTGTGAGCAAGAGGAGCAAATACGCTGAGTGTTTCTCGCGCCTTTTCTCTCTGCTTTTCTTCGCTCATACTTATGAGGGTGCTCATGTTGTGCATACGATCGGCAAATTTTATTATTATAACTCGGATATCGCTTGCCATAGCAAGAAACATCTTTCGAAGGTTTTCCATATCGCGTTCTTCTTTGTTGGAAAATTCGAGCTTTTCGAGCTTTGTAACACCATCCACAAGAAGAGCAACCTGCTCACCAAACATCTTCTTAATGTCTTCGCTTGAGTATTGGGTATCTTCTACAACATCGTGCAGAAGTGCAGCACATATGGAATCTACATCCATCTGCATGTCGGCAACAATGAGTGCCACTGCGAGAGGATGTGTTATATAAGGAGTACCCGAAATTCTTTTCTGGTCTTTATGTGCTTCATATGCCAAATCATACGCAGCATAAATTTTATCAAGATTTGCATTTGGATTATTTAGTTTTATGGTTTCTACAAGCTTTTCAAATGTCTGCTTAGGCATATATATACCTCCTTACAATGCGTATTTTTTGTATGTCGGAGAAAGGGTTATGTCGGTTTTCGATTCAAAGTTTATGCCTTTGGATATTTTGTAACCGTCCTTTAAAGGTGTGACACACAAAATTTCGACTTCTTCAAAAATCTTAGTTGCAATTTCAAACTTGGGATTTATGACTTTAAGCTTTTTGAAATTGCCTATGTTTATATATGATTTGTCTTTTAAGATGCATTCGCCGTTTTCCATAGTGTTTCGTATGCCTACAAAAATATTTTTAAGGTCGGCATATGAAAGCTTTTTGGAAAGGGGAGAGTGCTTAATGTCGCGTACAATAAACTGCGCACGGATATTTCCGCGGAAAGAATTTATACCAAGGTTTCCTGCAACGGAAATTACATCTCCAACCGAGAAATTGTCTACTGCATCTGCCATGGAGAATGCAGGCATTTCTCTTTTGATTCCGTCTTTGGAAACTGTGATAAAGGCATGTTTTCTGTTCTGTGTATAGCGAATATCTTCTATGAGAACATCCTCCACGCAGAAAACAGGAACACGGTTTTCTATGCCGTATGGTTCGAGCACTTCCAATGATTCTGCAGTGGAAAGCTCTATATCACTAAGACTTATCACGCTGTCAATCTGTATGCTCGGAGTGCTTACTTCCTCTGTAAGAAGGGCAGCTGCATAGCTGTCTATCTTGCTGTAAAATTCTTCAAGGCTCTCGGTCTTAAGAGTAAATCCTGCAGCAAGTTCATGTCCGCCAAATCTTACAAGGTGGTCCGAACAAGCCGAAAGCGCATCAAAAAGATTGATACCCTTGATGCTTCTTCCCGAAGCCTTGCCTGTGCCATCGGGATTTATGCTTACAACAGCACTGGGTCTGTAGTATTTTTCTGTGATTTTTGAAGATACAATTCCTATTATACCGTGTGCCCAATCCTCTTTTGCAACGAGGATAAAGCTTCTGTCATAGAGCTTGTCTCTTTCGATTATTTCGATACATTCATCAAATATTTTCTGTTCTGCTGCTTGTCTTGATTTGTTGCAGCTGTCAAGCTCCTCGGCATGTGTCATTGCTATCTTGTCGTTTGTTTCCAGGAGGAG
>JAZLCB010000028.1:0-4431 GCA_045614005.1 Clostridia bacterium | reverse complement strand
ATACCCTCACCGTTCTTCGCGATGTGGAGTATGACACCATATTCTCGTTTATATACTCCAAGCGTCCCGGAACACCTGCGTCCAAAATGGATGATGTAATAAGCCCCGAGGACAAAAAACGCAATTTTGATGCCCTTTTGGAGGTTCAGGATGCTATAAGCAAAAAGAAAAATCTTGAATTTCTGGGTAGAACCGTGAGGGTGCTTGTTGAGGGAGTGAGCAAAAACAACCCCAATGCACTCATGGGCAGAACCGAGGGCGGAAAAACAGTTAATTTTGAGGGCGATAAGAGCCTTATAGGCACATTTGCGGATGTAGAAATTACCGATGCAAAAACATGGTCGCTCACAGGAAGGATTTGTTAACATGAATGATATTATAGAAAAAGCAAGAGAGCTCGGTATGATGCTCGCAGACAGCGACGAAATGAAGGCACTTAAGGGTGCAGAGGAAATGCAGCTTTCAGACCCCGAAGCTCAGGTGCTTATGATGGAATATGCCAACACCCGCGACAGACTTTCGCAGAAGGTTGCTTCGGGCGAGGTGGACAAAGAAGGCATGGAAGCCGTGCAGACCGAGATGGAGCAGGCTTTCCAGAAGCTTATGACAAACGAAAACATTAAGCGTTATATCGAAGCAAACAAGGCATTCAGAACCCTTATAGATCAGGTAAACTCCATAATCGGATTCTTTGTAAAGGGTGAGGAGCAGTCGGGCTCGTGCTCGGGCAACTGTTCTTCTTGCGGAGGCTGTAAGTAAGGAGCAGAAAAGATGGCAAAAGAAATATCACCAATGATGAGGCAGTATTTTGAAATAAAAAAGGACTACGAGGATGCTATCCTCTTTTTCCGCTTGGGTGATTTTTACGAAATGTTCTACGACGATGCCCTCGTAGCATCGCAGATACTCGATATTACCTTAACAGGCAAGGACTGCGGACAGGATGAGAGAGCGCCCATGTGCGGAGTGCCTTTTCATAGTGCGCAAAACTATATTGCCAAGCTTATTAAAAACGGCAAAAAGGTAGCAATATGCGAGCAGGTAGAAGATCCCAAAGCGGCAAAAGGCATAGTCAAAAGGGATGTAATCCGCGTTGTTACACCGGGTACTGCCAACATGGATGCAGTTCTTTCCTCGGACGAAAACAACTTCCTTGCAAGCGTGTATGTGGACAGCGAGGCATATTCCGTTACATTTTGCGATGTTACCACAGGTGAGGTTATTACCACCGACGGCGACAACACCGTTACGGAAAATCAGCTTGTAAACACTTTAGCTTGCTTCAGACCAAAGGAAATTATAATAAACGACAGCGCCATTAAGGAATCAAAACCCGTAATAGAGCTCAAAACCCGTTTTGATTTCTACGAGAGCTATGTACCCGCGTTTTACTATGACTACGACAGCGCGGTAACAGAGCTTTCGGGGAGATTTCCGTCTTCACAGAAGATGATGTTTTGGGATAAGCCAAACTGCATAAAGTCGCTTGGTGCACTTTTCTGCTATCTTAAAGAAACTCAGAAGATAGACCTTTCGCACATACAGGAGGTAAGCTACTACAAGAGCTGTGACTACCTCGAAATTGACCTTAGTTCAAGAAGAAATCTTGAGCTTACCGAAACCATGCGCGACAAGTCAAAGCGCGGTTCGCTCTACGGAATCCTCGACCACACGGGCACAGGCATGGGCGCGCGTAAGCTTAAAAGCTGGATAGACAGACCCCTCATTACTGCCGAGCTTATAGAAAAAAGGCTCGACACCGTAGAGGAGCTTACCGCAAATCCCGGTATTGCCGACGAACTTCGCGACAAGCTTCGCAGAATAAACGATATAGAAAGATTAATAGGCAAAACAGTGTACGGCTCGTGCAACGCGAGGGATTTTCTCTCCTTAAAGCAGAGTCTTGAACACCTGCCTGCAATAGGTAACCTTGTATCTAAGCTCACCAGCTCCATAATGGCGGAAGCTACGCTCAATTTCGATCCGCTTTCGGACATATACACCCTGCTCGACTCTGCTATCATAGAGGACAATCCTCCCCTTACCATAAGAGAGGGCGGAATTATAAAAGACGGTTTCGATACCGAGCTCGACAAGCTCCGCAGAGTTATGAACGGCGGTACAAGCCTTCTTGCAGAGCTTGAAGCCAAGGAAAAAGAGAGAACAGGCATCAAGAACTTAAAGATTAGCTACAACAAGGTATACGGTTACTACATCGAGGTAACAAGGTCATTTTTGTCCATGGTGCCCGATGATTATATAAGAAAGCAGACCTTAACAGGTTGCGAGAGATTTATAACTCAGGATTTAAAGGAAGCGGAAAATACGATTCTCGGTGCAAGAGAGAGAGTAAACGACCTTGAATACGAGGACTTTATGTATGTCCGCACCACAATAACCAAGAATATAGAACGTCTTAAAAAGATGGCAGAGCTTATAAGCACGGTAGATGTGCTTTGCTCACTTGCAAAGGCGGCTACGCTAAACGGTTATGTCCGCCCCGAAGTAAATGACGGAAGCGAAATTATCATAACCGAGGGCCGTCACCCCATAGTAGAGAGCTTTCGCAGAGAAACTCTGTTTGTGCCAAACGATACATATTTAAACACCACAGACAGCCGTTTTTCTGTAATTACAGGACCCAATATGGCAGGTAAGTCCACATATATGCGACAGAGTGCCATAATCACTCTCATGGCACAGCTCGGCTCGTTTGTCCCTGCAAAGAGTGCGGTGATAGGCATAGTTGACCGCATATTTACAAGAATAGGTGCATCCGACGACCTCGCAGGCGGACAGAGTACCTTTATGGTGGAGATGAACGAGGTAGCAAATATCCTCAAAAATGCCACACCAAAGAGCCTTGTAATACTCGACGAAATAGGCAGAGGCACAAGCACCTACGACGGACTCTCCATAGCATGGGCAGTAACCGAGTACATATGCGAAAACATCGGTGCAAAGACCCTCTTTGCTACGCATTACCACGAGCTTACAGAGCTTGAGGGGATGATAGACGGTGTTAAGAATTATTCCGTAGCCGTAAAAAGACGCGGTGACGATATAACATTTTTACGAAAGATTGTACGAGGAGGCACAGACGACAGCTTCGGTATAGAGGTTGCCAAGCTTGCAGGAGTGCCCGACAAGGTGATTTCAAGAGCAAAAGAGGTGCTCTCCGCTGTGGAAAGCGGTGACAAACATGCCGAAAAGAGCACCGTAGAAAAGCTCAGTATTGCCGAAGAAAAGAAAGTAAAGGCAAATGAATTAAGAGATGCCATAATGAGTGTGGATATATCCACATTAACACCCCTTGAAGCTATGAACGAACTCTTCATGCTTCAGAAAAAGGTAGGAGAATTAAGTGAAGATTAATGTACTTTCTACAGAGATATCCAACATGATTGCCGCAGGCGAGGTTGTAGAACGCCCCGCTTCGGTAATAAAGGAACTCACCGAAAACTCCATAGACGCAGGTGCTACCTCAATAACGGTAGAGATCAAAAAAGGCGGAGTCCTCTATATGCGCGTTACCGACAACGGTTGCGGTATAGACAGACAAGAGGTGGAAACCGCCTTTAAACGTCATGCCACAAGCAAGATTAAAACCGCTTCCGACCTTGATTCTATAGATACACTCGGTTTCCGCGGTGAAGCTCTTGCAAGTATTGCCGCAGTTTCCAAGGTGGAAATATTCACCAAGACAGCCGAAAGCGAACTCGGAAGCTGTGTGACAATCGAAGGCGGAGAGGTAACAGGAAATGACGAGGCAGGTTGCCCCAACGGCACTACCATGATAATCCGAAACCTCTTTTTCAACACCCCTGCACGAATGAAGTTTTTAAAGAGCGACTCTGCAGAAACAAGCTATGTAACAGATGTAATGAATAAGCTTGCATTAAGCCACCCCGAAATAGCTTTTAAATATATCAACGGCGACAAGACGGTGCTTTCGTCTCCCGGCGACGGCAACCTCTTAAATGCCATCTACAGCGTGTTCGGCAAGGAATATGCCGACAATATGAAAGAGGTAAGCTACATCGAAGACGGTTTTTCGGTACATGGCTATGTGGGCAATGCTTCCATATCGCGCAAGGACAGAAGACATCAGTTCTTTTTTGTAAACAGCAGAAACATCATGTCCAAAATTATGTCCTCTGCCGTAAGCGAAGCCTTTAAGACAAGCGTAATGGTAGGTCACTATCCCGTATGTGTATTAAAAGCGGAAACCGACCCCAAGAATGTGGATGTAAATGTGCATCCTGCCAAGATTGAGGTTCGCTTCTGGGACGAAAAAAAGGTTTATTCCAATGTTTATTGGGCTGTGCGAAACGCCCTTACCGAGGAAAAGTATGTACCCGAGGTAAAGACTGCACCGCAGACCTTTGAAAACACGATAAAAAATGCTCCTGTCTACGACAAGGCAGAGAA
>JAZLCB010000027.1:0-4173 GCA_045614005.1 Clostridia bacterium | reverse complement strand
TTTGTCAATTAACAAATAGCTAAAGCGTGTATTCTTGTGTAAAACACGAGCGTCGGCTTGCTTGACAATTAATATACGCGGTGCTATAATCCAATTAACAATACTCAGGAGGTTTTCAAACCATGAAAAAACTTTTATCAATTTTACTTGCACTTGTACTTATGCTCAGCTTGGTGTCTTGCGGAGGCAGTGACGATGCCAACAAGGTAAAAGACGAGGAAGTTAAAAAGACCGATGAAGAACTTGTAGAAGAAACTGCCGTTGCATTTATGGATGCTTTGGTAGATCTTGATTTTGAAGAAGTAAAGGAATATGTTACAAACAAAGAAGAAATCAGTGAGGCTGTTAAAGACTATGACATAGCTTCTGTTAAGGCAGAATTCATGACTCAGCTTCCTGAAGAAATAGCTGCATATACAAAACCTATAGAAACATTTTTTGATTTTGTTGTAGCTAAGGCAAAATCCTCCTTTGATTATAAAATAAAGGAAATAGTTAAGGAAGAAAAAGATAAATATATAGTAAAAATAGATTTTACTGAGCCCGATATGGAAAGTGTGGATTTAGAGTCTGTTATGGCAGAACTCATGACAGAAGAAGGTGTACAGAATCTTCTTTTAGAAATGCTCGAGGCAGGTACTATTTCAGAAGAGACTTCTGAAGAAGAATTGACAGAACTTGTTATAACAGAAGTCTTCAACATTGCTACTGAGGCTCTGAATGAAGTTGAGTTTGCATCTTCAACAGAGGAAATCGAAATCGTTGTTGTAAAAGATGGCGATGCATGGCTGGTTGATTCTGAAACAAGCGATTTAGACTAATAAGAAACAAAAGCGGACAGTTTTTAAAACTGCCCGCTTTTTTATATGTCGATTGTCAAAAATATTGTCTGCAACATAGAAAAATTACCCAAATAAAGTAATGAAATCCTTGAAAAAAGCATATTTAAGTGGTATAATATTCTGTAAACTTATTATCACACTATGCTGTGATTGGAAACGGGGTAAATAATGGATTATATAGTAATTCTCATCATGTGTATTTTTGCAAGTGCCAAACTCTGCTTTAGAAATATATTTGATAAGAAAAACTCTAAAAATTCAATAGATATATGGTACTTTAATGTATTTGCTTTTATGATGCCTGCACTAGTGCTTCTGCCCAAGGTTTTTGTTACGCGTCCTATAGTGCTTGCATATGCGGCAATAGCAGCAGTGCTTATGGTTTTATGTTATTTCTTCTATACCAAAGCGCTTTCTTTCAATAGTGATGCGCCTGCAACGGCTGTTGTGGTAAATTTTGCGTTGGTCATAAATGTTGTTACATCGTTTTTCTTTTTCCACGAACCAATTTCAAACATTCGACTTGTTGGTATAGCTTTAGCGGTTGTTGCATTTATCATTTGCGGAGGAATACCCAAAAAATCCGCAAACAAAAAATGGCTTACTTTTTCTATTCTTGCCATGCTCACTTATTCAGCAACGGCTATAGTGCAAAAGCTTTTTGGAGCATCTCCATATAGCGAAGAAAATTTTGCATTTGTTTCTTTTCTTTATGCTGTAGCTTCTGCAACAAGTGCGGTGATTTACTTTTTTTTAAGAAGAAAAGAAAAGGTAAGTTACAAAATGGATTTGTCCGCACTCAGTTTTATTCTTGGTGTCGGACTGTGTCTTGGTGTTTTTCAGGCGATTTATATGTTTATTATGTCCCGACTTGACGGTACATTTTTCTTCCCTGTACAGACAGCAACAACAACCATACTTTCTGTAATTGCAGGTATCCTTATATTTAAAGAAAAATTCAGCAAAAGACAGCTTCTTGGTGCTGTGCTATCCTTTGTTTCTCTTATACTTGTAAGTTATTAAAATGGAGTAAGTTCGTATGAAAAAATGTCGTATAACTGTGATGAAAAAAGCTCATTACGATGATTTAATGCAAAGATACGAAAATCCGATTGAGCATGCATGCGATTTAGAGGAAGGCCGGGTTTTTATTTCAAACGGATGGGAAAGACCCGACGGCTTATGTCTTTCGGCTTGGGAGAGTATGTCGCCGTTTGTAATGGCACTTTCTCACGGCGGAGAAAATTTCTACGACGGATGGATGAAAAATCCCAAATCAGCCATGATATCATGTAATGACGGCTTCAGACCTGTGAGCTTTTATATAGAAGCTATGGATGAAGATGCAAATGTGTAAAAAGGAGTAAGCTATGAAAAAATTTATTTCATGGAATGTAAATGGATTAAGAGCCGTTTGCGGCAAGAATTTTTACGATGTATTTAAAACACTTGATGCAGATATATTTTGTGTGCAGGAAACCAAATTACAAGAAGGACAGATAGACCTCGAAACCGAGGGCTATTTCCAGTATTGGAACTATGCCGAAAAGAAAGGTTATTCAGGTACTGCGGTGTTTACCAGGCAAGAACCATTGAATGCTTTTTATGGTATAGGAATAGAAGAACACGACAAAGAGGGCAGAGTAATAACCCTTGAGTTTGATAACTTCTATTTTGTATGTGTATATACACCCAACTCTCAAAATGAATTAAAAAGGCTCGATTACCGCATGGTATGGGAGGATGCTTTCAGAGATTACCTCTTAAAGTTAAAGGAAAATAAGCCGGTGATAATGTGTGGCGACCTTAATGTTGCTGCAGAAGAAATAGACCTCAAAAATCCCAAGAGCAACAGACACAATGCAGGCTTTACCGATGAGGAAAGAGGCAAATTCCGCGTTCTTAAAGATAGCGGATTTATAGATACATTCCGCCATTTCTATCCCGACAGAGCCGATATATATTCCTGGTGGTCGTATCGCTTTAGCGCAAGAGAAAAGAACGCAGGGTGGCGTATAGACTACTTCATTGCTTCCGATGATATAAAGGACAAGCTTGTGGATGCAAAAATCCATACCGATATATTCGGTTCGGATCATTGTCCTGTAGAACTTACAATAGAGATTTAAAACATATGAAACATGTTATATATTTTATAAAACACAATATTGTTATGACAATCGCATTTATTGCGGCGCTTATAACTTGCTTTTTAGTACCGCCCGATGCACGGTATATAGAGTATTTTGATTTTAAAACGCTTTCCTGCCTTTTTTGTGTATTGGCAGTGGTTTGCGCATTCAAGAACATAAACTTTTTCTATATACTTGCCAAGAGCGTGGTAAGGATATTTAAGTCCGCCCGATATGCAATTATGGCGCTTGTGTATATTACATTCATAGGCTCTATGCTTATTGCAAACGACATGGCACTTCTTACTTTTCTGCCACTGGGATATTTTGTGCTTACTACAACAGGTAACCGCAAGCATATGGCATTTACTTTTATAATGCAAAACATTGCCGCCAATCTCGGCGGTATGCTCACTCCGTTCGGCAATCCGCAAAATTTGTATCTGTACACCAAGTTTGGTATACCAAATGGTGAGTTTGTGGGCATAATGTTTTTGCCTTTTATCATAGCTATAGCGCTTATTACTCTCTGCTGTTTCTTTGTGGAAAATAAGCCTCTTAGTATAGAAGAAGACATCATAAGGCTACCACTTTGGCGTACGATTATTTATTCTGTGCTTTTTGTACTTTCTATTGCAATAGTGTTCAGAACTGTGCCGTATTACATAGGTCTTATCATAATCCCCTTGGTACTTATCTTTATGGATAGGGGAGCACTTAAGATGGTGGATTATCCGCTACTACTTACTTTTGTGTTTTTCTTTATCTTTTCGGGCAATCTTTCAAGGCTCGAACCTGTGGAAAGACTATTTTCGTACCTTATGGATAAGAGCACACTTATATTCAGCACAATTTCGTGCCAGTTTATAAGTAATGTTCCATCTGCGATACTTCTTTCGCAGTTTACACAGAATTATCCCGATTTGCTCATAGGAGTGAACATAGGTGGTGTAGGCACACTCATTTCTTCGCTTGCAAGCCTTATAACATTCAGAGAGTATACACTCCATAATCCCGGCAAATCACTTAGCTATATAGCCAAGTTCTCTCTATATAACTTTGCATTTCTTGCAATACTTTTAGTTTCTATGCTTATTCTAAGATGATACAAAAATACAGATGTCTTTTCTAAGAGAAGAGGCATCTGTTTTTATGTTAATAAAAAAGCACTCTCCAAAAGGAGAGTGCTTTTGATATAG
>JAZLCB010000026.1:0-3087 GCA_045614005.1 Clostridia bacterium | reverse complement strand
GGAATCGAGCTCGACGAGAGCCTCTCTCCCGCAGAGAAGCTTAAGGTAGTTCAGGGTCTTATGAAGGACGGCGATCCCCGCGCGGCTGCTATCTACGACACCATCGGCGCATACTTCGGATACGCTATCGCATACTACACCGAGTTCTATGACATCAAGCACGTTCTCATTATGGGACGCGTTACCTCGGGCGAGGGCGGAGTTATCCTCCTCGAGCGCGCACAGGAGGTTCTCGATAAGGAATTCCCCGAGCTTGCTTCCAAGATAAAACTCCATATCCCCGATGAAAAATCCAGAAGAGTGGGGCAGTCGGTAGCTGCGGCAAGTCTTCCCAAAATCAATTAAAACCAAAAATCAGAAGTCAAAACGACTTCTGATTTTTTTGGCGCAAAAACATTGAAATCCTTGTATTTTTGTGATAAACTGTTTAGTTAGGAAAATATGTACAACGATAAGGAATACGAGGTAACATCATGAAAAAATGGTTGGAAAAGTTAAACACACCTACAGATATGACGAAAGGAGCACCTTGGAAGAGTATTGTAGCTTTTACTCTGCCCATGCTCATAGGAAACATAGCACAGCAGCTCTACAGCACAGTAGACAGCGTTGTAGTAGGTAAGTACGAAGGTGACAACGCATTGGCTGCAGTAGGAAGTGTGCTTCCTATACTCAATATACTTCTGGTACTTTTTGTAGGTATATCTGCAGGTGTTAATGTAATGGTTGCACAGTACATCGGCGCTAAAAACCGAAAAGCACTTTCGCATACAATAGGCACATCAATAATAGTTACTATAGTAGCTTGTGCGGGACTTATGCTTGTGGCTTCACCGCTTATAATGCCTGTGCTTAAAGCTCAGAACACACCACAGAGTATTATAGATGACTGCTATTGGTATCTTTTTATATCCCTTATGGGTATTGCCGGTATGGGCTTTTACAATATACTGAGTGCCGTGCTGAGAGGCCTTGGCGATTCGTTCTCGGCACTTGTGTATCTGCTTGTAGCAACTGTAATAAACATAGTTCTTGATATATACTTTGTGGCAAAGCTTGGCTGGGGTGTACCCGGTGTTGCACTTGCTACAATCATATCGCAGTTCATTTCTTCGGTTCTTTGTATGATAAAGCTTGCAAAGATGAAGGAGTACTTTGACTTTAATTTAAGCTATCTTAAACCCGTGGCTTCATATGCAAAGAAGATTATAACCCTCGGTATCCCTTCGGGACTCACTCAGGCAATATTCTCCTCGGCTATGATAGTGGTTCAGTCACTTACAAATCAGTTTGGCGAGCTCTTTATCGCGGCAAATGTTGTTACAATGCGTGTAGACGGCTTTGCCATGATGCCAAACTTATCTTTTGGACTTGCTATGACAACATATGCAGGACAGAACATAGGTGCAAATCTTTATGACAGAGTTACAAAGGGCGCTAAGCAGGGTACAATTCTTGCGGTAGGGTGCTCATCTGTTATAACTATTGTTCTTCTCCTTTTCGGTAAGCATCTTATGGCAATATTTACCGATACTACGGAACTTGTAAATATGAGTAATTATCTTATGAGAATCCTTGCGGTAGGTTATATTGCATTTGCTGTTACGCAGACCCTCTCGGGCGTAATGCGTGGTGCGGGCGATACCGTTACACCAATGTGGATTTCGCTTATAACAACAGTTATTATACGTATACCTCTTGCATACGGAATATCGTATTTTACAAGAACACCCGAGCTTCCTAACGGTCAGAGCATATGTATACAGATTTCGCTTCTTGCTACATGGGTAATGGGTGCTGTTATTACAACAGTATTCTACTTAAGGGGCAAGTGGAAAAATAAAGCTATAAAATAATCGGAGGATATAAACATGATTTACGCTACACTCAAAGATTCAGAAAAATACTATGGTGCAAACAAATACTTCAAAGAGGCTTTTGAATTTATTGCAAAAGCTGTAGAAGAGGATTTGCCCGCAGGTAAATACGAAATAAACGGTACCGAGTTCTATGCTTCCATACAGGAATACAACACAAAGAATGCAGAGGACTGCAAGAGCGAAGGCCACAGAAACTATATAGATATTCAGTATATAGTTTCGGGAGTAGAAACCATGCAGGTGTTTGATATTTCCAAAGCTACTTTGAAGTCCGAGTACAATGATGTAAAAGATGTGGAATTCTATGAGCACCATGCGGAGGCTTCTGTGTGCAATGTATTTTCGGGCGAATATGCAATTTTCTTCCCCGAGGATATCCACAGACCGGGCATGGCATACGGCGGTGTAAATACTCCTGTTAAAAAGATAGTAGTAAAGGTAAGAGCATAATTGTTTTTTGGAGAAAATAATGGATATTTTAAAGGCATTTGAAAAAGTTGATGAGCTTGAAAAGGATTTTATAGATATATGGTGCGATGTTTGCAATATCGAAAGTCCCACAGACTACAAAGAGGGAGTAGACAAATGCGGTAAGTACTTTGCCGACTATGCCCTTTCTCAAGGTTGGAAGGTGGAGTATTGCAGACAGGAAGTATCGGGCGATGTTGTGGAGATTACAATGAATCCCGATTCTGATTTACCGCCTGTAGCACTTTCGGGACATATAGATACCGTACACCCCATAGGTATGTTCGGCACACCTGCAGTACATATGGACGAAAATAAGATTTACGGACCCGGAGTTACCGACTGCAAGGGCGGTGTTGTATCGGGACTTATGGCAATGAAAGCGCTTAGTGATTGTGGTTTTACCTCACGCCCCGTAAAGCTCCTTTTGCAGACGGACGAAGAAGGCGGCTCCCGACAAAGCGGTAAAGCAACCATAAAGTATATATGCGAAAGAGCAAAGGATGCCGAGATTTTTCTTAATCTGGAATCTCACACTCCGGGCAAAACTACACTCACTCGTAAGGGCATAGTAAGCTATGAGTTTGAGGTAACAGGCGTGGAAGGACATTCCTCCCGATGTGTTACCGAGGGAGCAAATGCAGTAGTAGATGCCGCATACAAACTCATTGAACTTAATAAATTCAAGGATGATGCCGGTATTACCTGCAACTGCGCTACGGTAAACGGCGGTACTGTT
>JAZLCB010000025.1:0-1792 GCA_045614005.1 Clostridia bacterium | reverse complement strand
ACCCTCCTATGGTAGAATAGAGGTGGCGACGATAGGAGGGATTTTTATGTCAAGACAATATCGTCACATAGAAGAATATGCAGATGAAATACTGCGGTTAAAAGCAGAAGGGAAAACCAGAGCAGAAATAGGCAAGAAATTAGGATTCAGCAATGAACAGATACACAATTTCATTTCAAGACATAACAAAAAACAACGCAAGATAGCTGCAGGAATAGCTATTAAGAAGAGAGGCCGACCAGCAAAGAATAATGTTGTAAGAGAAGAAGACAAACTCGCCGATCTGCGCTACAAGCTGGCTCGAAAGGATGCTCGAATCAAACAATTAGAGATGGAAAACGAACTTATGCGGGATTTTCTCTCGCGCACAGAAAGGAAGTGAGGACAAGCGTAAAATATATGGTAATCTATCGCCATAAAGAGAAATATTCTATCAGTGAAATGTGCCGGTTCTTTGGTGTGTCGAGAAGTGGATATTATGACTATGTCAAGAGAATGGAGGTTCCCGCAAGGGATTTGCCGCTTGCCGAGAAGCTCCGAGAATGTCAGGAACACAGTCACCGTACGTATGGTTACCGTAGAGTACATATATGGCTTGAAAGACAAGGAATCCATAAGAACCCCAAGACGATCTTACGTGTTATGCAGAAGTACAATTTGTTATCGGATGTCAGAAGAAAAAAGTATCACAACTATACCAATGGTTTGTATAAGTATGAAAATCACTTGGCAAGAAATTTTACCGCAGAACGCCCAAATGAGAAATGGGTAACTGACATATCGTATATCAAGACAGGACAAGGTGTTCTGTATCTATCAGTTATTCGAGACCTCTATGACAACAGTATTGTAGCCTACAAGACCGGCACCGAGCAGAACGTTAACCTTGTTCTTTCCACTATCAGAGCAGCCAAAAGAAAAGAAAAGGTCACCGGGAGCTTGCACCTCCACAGTGACCAAGGCTTTCAATACACTTCCCAAGCATATTTTAAGCTAACACAATCTTATCATATAACGCCGTCAATGTCAAGTAGAGGAAATCCATATGACAATGCTATGGCTGAAAATTTTTTCTCTATCCTCAAAACCGAATGCATTTATCGCACCAAACTTCGCACCTATGAGGAGGCGCGCCTCCTCATAGGTGAATACATACACTTCTATAATAATGAACGTATTCAGCTCAAAACAAAACTGACACCTCTCGAAAAGCGATGTCAGTTCGTTGCTTAAAATTTAATATTTTCTACCTTAGGGGGTGTTTTTTGTACTGTCTGTACAATTTGGGGCAGTACAAGGTTAGGAATGAGGTTGTTTTATTATTGAACAGTTTTTTCGCCTTTGGTAATAAAGAATGTATTATCATATGGGTTGAATGATTCGTATACTGTACAATTTTCGATATAGACAGTATTTCCGTCAGCATCTTTTATTTCCGCAGAAATATTCCATTCAACATTCGCATCAAACGGGTATATTCTGTAAATATCTTCGATATATACTGTCTGACCGACTTTTGATTTTAATGTCTGCGGTTCGTAATACGGAGCACCTGTAAAGGTGTAAGTAACATCATAATCCGCAAAATCGGGATTATCTATGGTTAAACCCAGATCAAAGAATAATGTACCCGATGAAACTTTTGCATAACACTGAAAACCGTACAGCTCGGGAATCTCGGTTGTAAACTCATTAAAATATTCAACAAACAGATCATACTTAACAGCGGTTTTATCGGAAAGATTTGCTGAAACAGAAACCGTACCTTCTTCATTAACAATATAATCAGTTC
>JAZLCB010000024.1:0-1444 GCA_045614005.1 Clostridia bacterium | reverse complement strand
TGAAAGCATAGTAAAAGAGGTGCGTCAGCTCGCACAAAACGGCTTTTCGGAGATAGTGCTTACAGGTATCCACTTGGCTTCCTACGGCAAGGACTTAAAGACACATTCGCTTATAGATGTAATAAGGGCGGTTGCTAAAATAGACGGAATAGAAAGAATCCGCCTAGGCTCTGTAGAACCCAGACTTCTTACCGAGGAATTTGTACGCGAGATAGCTGGTATAGACAAAATGTGCGACCACTTCCACATAGCACTCCAAAGCGGATGCGAGGAAACCTTAAAGCGTATGAACCGCAAGTATACAGCTAAGGAATATGCCCATGGAGTGGCACTTGTAAGAAAGTATTTTGAAAACCCTGCCATAGCTACCGATATTATGGTAGGCTTCCCCGGTGAAACTGAGGAGGAATTTAATGAATCTTTAGATTTTGCCGTTTCTACAGCGTTTGCCGATGCTCATGTGTTTGCATATTCCAACCGAAAGGGCACAAAAGCGGATTTATTCCCCGACCAAGTACCCAAGGCAGAGAAGGAGAAAAGAAGCAAGCTTCTTATTTCTGCACTAAAGAAAACACAGAAGGAATATTTAAAATCACAGATTGGCAAAACTGCCCGCGTGCTTTTTGAACAAGCGGTAGAGGACGGCATATACGAAGGCCACATGACAAACTATGTCAAGGTCCGTATGAAAAGCGATACCGATTTGTCGGGCTCTTTTGCAGATGTTAAGCTTGCAAAAATCGAAAAAGACTATATAATTGCAGAGTAGATAAAAAGAAATCCGCCTTTGGTGGATTTCTTTTTTATGTTATGATTATTAAAGCTATTACTGCAGTGAGTGCTATACACAGCCAGAGTAAAGCTCGCTTCTTTTTTGGTGCATACGCTTTTCGCAGGAGCTTGTTTTTGGCAAATATATAGTCCTCTACTACCTTGTCGGCAACGGTTACTATATCCTCGTATACAGGCTTTTTCTTTTGAAACACAGAGAAAAACTGACTTAGTGCATTGGGCTTTTTTTCGGGCATATAAGACATCCTTTCTATGCTCTGATTATTCCCCTTTAAATGGTAAATTATACAAGTTTTGTAATTTCTCTTTTTAGTCTTGATATTATCTTTTTTTCAAGCCTTGATATATACGACTGACTTATGCCCAGAATATCTGCCACTTCCTTTTGCGTTTTGGAGGTTTTTTTGTTCATTCCAAACCGTAGTTCCATTATGTTTCTTTCGCGTTCCGTAAGCGTCTGCAGTGCTATGGAAAGTAGCTCTTTATCCACTTCGTTTTCAAGATTCTGGTGTATTATGTCGTTGTCTGTTCCCAGTATATCCGAGAGCAGAAGCTCGTTGCCGTCCCAATCTACATTGAGGGGTTCGTCTATGGAAATCTCCGTTTTTCGGGTGCTGTTTTTTCTAAGGTACATAAGTATTTCGTTTTCGAT
>JAZLCB010000023.1:0-4929 GCA_045614005.1 Clostridia bacterium | reverse complement strand
ATAAGCACAAAGAAAACAGTAGATAAAATTATACAAGCAAGATGCCCCCAACAATAGAACGAATGAAGAAGGCTCATTGCAGCTTCCTTGTTGTCACTGGGAATAGCTTCGGTGATAGGACTTACGACAACCTCAAGAAGTCCGCTGCCTACGCCATAGATACATACCGCGCATATAAGCCCGATGTATGGTGAAATAACAAATGGCAAAGTGCCCAAGGCAACAAAACCGAGTGTTGCCATAGCAAGTGCTGTTATAATTGTAGCTCTGTAGCCCCAGACATCACCATATTTTGCACCTATGATATCTACAAACATCTGCACTCCGAAGTTTAGCGCAACCAAAAATCCAAGCTGTGCTACCGTAATGCCGAAGCTTTTTTGAAATACAAGAAACAGAAGTGGCAATGTGTTATTTATTACCGCGCTTGCCATATATGCGACAAAGCACGATTTCATGGTGTGATTGTAAGTTAATTTCATAATGTTCCTCTATAATATCATAAACCACAAAAGCCCGAGTTTTTTCGGGCTTTTTGTTTTAGTCTTTTTTGTTGTAATCTGCAAATCTTGCCGAAATGTAAAGAAAATCTGCAAGACGATTCATATACTTCTGTGCACCGCTGTCCATAGCGTAGTTTCTTGCGGTACGACAGAACTGTCTTTCTGCCCTGCGTGCTACTGCTCTTGCAACATCGAGTCTTGCAGAGAGTTCGCAACCGCCGTAGAGAATAAACTCCTTTTGTCTTGGGAAGGAGCTTTCCATACAGTCGATTTTGTCTTCAAGAGCTTTTACATCTTCGGGAGTGATTCTGTACTTACTTGAAGCATTGGAAGCCACCCCGGCCATAAGTGTAATAAGCGTAGACTGAATGGTATCTATAAATTCTTTTAACGCCTTGCCCGCTACTACCTTGGCAAGACCTAAATGACTGCTGAGTTCATCAATAGTTCCGAGAAGTTCTATTCTGTCATCGGACTTTGATACTCTGGAATTGTTGAGAAGCGAAGTGTAACCTCCGTCTCCTGTCATGGTATATATTTTCATATTCATACCTCTCTAATTATTTAACGGCATCTTCTTTATAACCCTTGCGCTGTTCGAACCGAGCTTTCTGCACTCGGTAAGTGTAGGAATTTCATAAAACTCTACATTTTTGCCCTTGGCTATACCCTTTATCTGAAGTGCCACGGAATTTCTGCATATGCCTATGCCCGAGCCGAGCATAGAATCGCTTGCCGCAACATGAGCAAGAGTGTCGACATCGGCATAATCTTTCTCATATACTTCGTAGTGTACGCCCTCTTCCTCTATGCCTGCACAAAGCTGTCTTAAACAGTCTTTGTCGGGATTGTTGGCGTATATAAATATGGAAGGTCTCTTTACAATCATCGTCTCTCTCCTGCATACGAAAGCACCAAACCGGTAGCTACCGCATTTCTCGGAC
Source organism: Clostridia bacterium (assembly GCA_045614005.1). Classification (GTDB taxonomy): domain Bacteria; phylum Bacillota; class Clostridia; order UMGS1810; family UMGS1810; genus RGIG8748. The sequence goes on along the minus strand of JAZLCB010000023.1, from coordinate 3,482 downwards.
CTTCGCATCCGCGGATATTTCCTCTACCGCAAACTATACGATAGTTAGCAAATTCTTCCATGAGCATTTCGGGAATTTCAAAATCCTCTGCCGAACCACCAACAAGAACAACATTTGATATATTCTTAAGGTTCTTATCGGGAGCTACGCTCTTAAGCGCACGAAAAGCATTTGTTATAAACACCTTACGCTTAGCTTCACGGCGAACTGCTGCAATCTTTTCCATAGGTATATCCTTTTCCATACGGATAAGTCCATCGGGTGAAAGAAGAACAACGCGTCCGTAAAAACGAGGATCTATAGAATCTGCTACAAAGGTCATCTGACCGTTTTCCATACGCATATGGAAGAGGCTCTCTACCTTAGCAAGCGGATATCTCTTGATCATTTCTGCCATGTGACGATCCTCAAGACCGAGTTCCGTCTGTATAAGCATGGATACAAGTTCGCCTGCACCCGCTCTGTGAGTCATGGTGATATTGCCGTTTTCGTCTATTACAGCGGCATCGGTAGAACCACCGCCCATATCGAGAATTGCCAAAGGAAGCTTAGTACCCGGTGTGGTTATTGCACCAAGTCCCGCCATAACAGCTTCAACTCCTGCTACAACTACATCTGTGTGTAAATCTTCCTTTAACTTCTCTGCAATCTTTTGCATAGGAAGTTGCTGTGTCTTAACCATTGCGGCAATACCTACGGCTTTTTCAAGGCAGGTTTCGCCCGCTAACGCACCCGAAATGGTTACAGGTGCAAGGGTATCTACAGCAAGTATATCGGTAATGCGGATTGCATTCTGAGTGCCTCCGCTAAGGTCGTTCATGCCGTCTTTGATACGAAGAAGCATATTGCCAACGTTGGTATTGGGCTGACCCGATATATCCTGTATATCTCCTGCATCGGCAACAGCTTTCATTATACGCTGTGCACCTTCGTCGAGATTTATTTTATATTCCTTGTCGGACTTAATATATATCTCACCCGCAGGGAGTACATTTTCTTTGACATTACCCGAAGGAGTCTTGATGACAACCGCACTGCGCTTACCTATAAGGCTCTTGGCAATGGGTGTAACACTTTTGGTCTGTTCTGCATCAAGTCCGAGAAGTGTAGCTATGCCGTAAGGATTGGAAAGCATGCGGATAGACTGTCCTTCCAATGCAACTTCTATAGCTGCCATTTCTCCGTCGGGAACTTTTTCTATATATTTTACTTCGTCTATTATAGGTATCTTCTTATTGAGACGGTTGTACACAAGAACAGCCTCGTCTGCCTGAAGGATAATACCTACTATATTAAGAATATCGCCGATACGATTTATTGCCATTGCAACATCCTCATAGGAATAGGTTGCAGATACAACAAGTATATACGGTGTATTCTCTTTTGCATTTCCAAGATTGGCTAAGCTTATAAGCTCACCCACAGCCTGACCTGCACCTGCAGGTGTGGAGGGGTTATGTCCAATCATTGACGAATCTGTAATAACAGTTTCGGTGAGAGTTTCCATGGCGGTATCGCCTATAACGGGTGCGGCTTCGTTCAAACGGATAAGAGAAAGGTCGGAAATATCCTTGCCCATCTTTGAGAGAGCTTCTTTAAGAGCTGCTTTTATTCCATGAACATTAACAACAGTACCCTTGGTTCCTGTTGTTGGGCATGAAGAACTAGCCGGAAAGCTGATGTTACCGTTAACATCAAGCTCGCCGACGCAAACTTCTGTTGTTGAATTGCCAATATCCACACCAGCAATTAGTCTCAAAGCAATACTCCTCTTTTCTCATATACCTGTACAGCTTCTAAAACGAGCTTTGCACAGTTGTACGCACTGTATTTGTCCGCAAGTTCCTGAGCCATAGCTACAAGCTCGGCTTTGGTGGAACGATTGGGTCTTAATTTATCGTACATCTTTAATATAACATCATCGGGAACGTCCACGAGTTCTGCGGCACGCTCAAAATTGAGCTCCATAGGGTCGTTTCCTGCTTCTTTGGCAATCTGTCCCTGTGCTCTTAAAGTCTCCTTGGATATCTTGATATCATCGGAGCTTATGTGCTTTTTCATAACTTCGCTAAGGGTAATATCTTGAAGGCGTTTGCCGGTTTTGGAAGATATCTTGTCCTTTTCGTATTCACCTAAGGGGTAACGCATTTATCTTCCCTCCCATTCTATAATTCCGAGTGCAGGGTCAAGCTGCTCTGTTTCTGCAATGTGCATGATTGCTGCCTTTACCTGATACTTGGGTCTTGTCATAGGGTCGTTTGTACACGGAATCGGTACAACCTGTTCTCCCTTTACATACTTTGCGGCATTCTGGCCTATCTTACGGTATGTGTCGAGGTTCATAAGAGGAGCCTGGGGGAATAACTCAAGGTTGGAAAGCGGATACAAATCCTTCTGATGGATAACTGTAGTACCCTTGGACTGTATACCTATACCGATGCCCGAACCCGAAATCTTTGCAGCTTCAAGTGCCATAAAGCATACATCGGATGTATCTAAAATCTTAACAACTCTGGGTACCATACCCTCTTCTTCTATACCTGCTTTTACATTCTTTATAACATCTTCGAGAGGAATACCGTTTATTGTTCTTTTGATTTCTCTCTGGAATGCGGCACCTACGCCTATTACAACCTCTTTGGGGTCTGTGCCATGTCTTGCCTTTGGATAATCGGCATATGAGGTTTTCTTTTCGTTTATACGGTCTTTACCTGCAAGAGAATTTCCGCCTGCTGCATTTGCAGGTGTGCCGTCTAACTGACGAACAACCTCTTCGGTAATCTGTCTTATTAATTCTTCACTAAACTGCATGTCAACCTCACCTCCTATATATCCTTGGGATCGATGATGTGGGGAATGTTTTTGATTTCTTCCCAACGTTCACCCTCTACGCGGTAACCTGTACCGGGGCCCATATAATCGTTCGGAGTGTTAACTCCGGAAAGTACGTTGAAGTTTTTGTCAAGGATGGCCGCTGTCTGCATATAGTCACCAACCACTCTCTGCTTAAGCATACTAAGTACGCTTTCGGCAACATCTTCGTAGCCTGTTTCGGCAAGAGCCTTAACTATATCTACACCTGTGATATGACGCTTTAACACATCTTCGGCAGACATAAGGTCTGCGGTAACATCACGAGGGAGTGTATCCTTACTGCCGTGAGCGTATGTTACAGCTTCTACCTGCTCATCGGAGATAGGTGTTAATCCAAGCTGTTTAAATACAGCCTGTACAGCCTTACCGGCTTTGTTTCTTACGAATATAACCTGTTCTTCGGTGACAGGTCTGAGACCACCGTCTACCTGCATATCACGCTGAAGAACATTGTAATCATCAAAATCTTCGGCATCGAAGTTTGAACCTGCAAACATGTTATCGTAGTTAGCTTCTGCCGCATAACCGGAGAAGATAAAGTCTGTACCGGGGAGGAACTGAAGCATTGTTCTTGCAGTTCTTCTCATATCGGAATTGGAGAAGCTCTG
>JAZLCB010000022.1:0-4188 GCA_045614005.1 Clostridia bacterium | reverse complement strand
AGGTGCAAAACTGCCTTTTCTACGATAACATCGGCGGTGGCATCAAGATAGTGCCTACAGACGGAATGAACATCAGCGATGTGTACATTTCGGATATAGAGATGAAAAATGCCACAGGTCCTATCTTTGTAGGTCTTGGCGAAAGACTCCGCAGATATGCAGGCATAGGCAGAGATACCCTAAGCACCATAAAAGATGTTACCATACGAAACATAAAGGCAGATGTTTACCGTGCACCCGAAAGAGGGTTGTATCTTGGTGAGGTATGGGGACACTCAATAGGCGGAATAATAATCTCGGGTACAGAGAAGAATCCTATAGAAAACCTCACTTTGGAAAATATAGAAGTATCGCTTCCGGGCGGTGTTACCGAGTATGAAGAACACGAGGTAAAACCCATTGGCGAAAGATATCCCGAATTTCATGTATTAGACCCTGTTCCTGCCAAGGGCATATACGTAAGATATACAAACAACTCTGTTTTTAAAAATATATCTCTCACTTTTAAAGAAGACGATGTAAGAGAGGTCATATTTACAGAAAAATGCGAGAATATCGATTTTATCTAAATTGACATATAGTGACAAATGTAGTATAATTTGTAAAACAGCGATTGTTTAGGAGATAGAATAAATATGGAAAATAAAAAGACTATATTCAGCGGAATCCAGCCCACAGGTTGCATAACACTCGGAAACTATGTGGGAGCGCTTAAAAACTGGGTTAATCTTCAAAAGGACTACAACTGCATTTTTTCGGTTGTTGACCTCCACTCCATTACTGTAAGACAGGATAGTGCCGAGCTTCGAAAAAGATGCATGGACTTTTTGTGTCAGTATCTTGCGGCAGGTATAGACGGCGAGGAAAACATAGTATTCTTCCAGTCACACTCGTCCACACATGCCGAGCTTTCTTGGATATTAAACTGCTTTACATACATGGGCGAGCTTTCCCGTATGACACAGTTTAAGGACAAGAGTGCCAAGCACGAGGACAACATAAACGCAGGACTTTTTACCTACCCTGTACTTATGGCGGCAGACATTCTTCTTTACAAGACAGATCTCGTACCTGTTGGTGTAGACCAAAAACAGCATCTTGAGCTTGCAAGGGATATTGCAAATAGATTCAACAATATCTACGGCGATGTATTCACCGTTCCCGAGCCCTTTATTCCCAAGGAGGGAGCAAGGGTTATGAGTCTTCAGGACCCCACAAGCAAGATGAGTAAGTCCGACCCCAATGTGAATGGTTTTGTGTCTATCCTTGACGACAAAGACACAATCATGCGCAAATTCAAGAAAGCCGTTACCGACTCCGAAGGCGAAATTGCATATCGTGAGGGTAAGGCGGGCATAAATAACTTAATAGACATATATTCCGCTGTAACAGGCAAGACAATAGACGAAACCGTAGCAGAATTTTCGGGCAAAGGCTACGGCGATTTCAAGATGGCTGTAGGCGAAGTTGTTGCAGACGAGCTTGCTCCCATAAGAGAAAGATACGAGGATCTTCGCAAAAACAAGGATTACCTCGAAGCTATATACAAGTCGGGTGCAGAAAGAGCATACAAGCTTTCCAACAGAACACTCAGTAAGGTAAAGAGAAAGGTCGGCTTTGTAGACAGACCGTTTTAAAGGATAAATAGTTATGGATATTATAAAACTTATCATATGCTTCAGCCTTGCTTTCGGTGTGTCGCTTGCTACTACTCCGTTTGTAAAGAAACTCGCATACAAAATAGGTGCAGTAGATATTCCCGAGGAGCGTAAGGTGCATGACCACCCCATACCGCGTATGGGCGGACTTGCCATATTTTACGGCTTCCTTATAGCTATACTCAGCTGCTCTGTTGTAGATACACAGCTAAAGGGTATTCTTATCGGCTCGCTTATCATAGTGGCACTTGGTATAGTTGACGATGTTAAACAGCTCTGTGCAAAAATCAAATTTCTTATACAGATAGTCACTGCAGTTATCGTGGTTTGTCACGGCGTAGTAATAGAGTATGTAAGCGTTCCCGAATTTGTAAATGAGAGTGGCATACTTTCGCTCGGAGTATTTGCAATCCCGATTACTATTTTGTGGATAGTGGGCGTAACAAACGCGGTAAACCTTATAGACGGACTCGACGGCCTGGCTGTTGGTGTATCGTCTATAGCTACATTTTCGCTGTTCTTTATAGCCATACTCGCAGGCGAAATGCAGGTTGCCATTATAACTGCGGCACTTGCAGGCGGTTGCCTCGGATTTTTGCCCTACAACTTCAACCCCGCAAAAATCTTTATGGGAGATACAGGCTCAACTTTTCTTGGATATATACTCTCCATTGTGTGTGTTCAGGGGCTTTTTAAGGGTTATGTAGTTATATCCTTTATTATTCCGTTCCTTATATTGGGACTCCCTCTCTTTGATACAGGCTTTGCAATTATAAGAAGAATCTGGAACAAAAAACCCATAATGGCTCCCGACAGAGGACATCTGCATCACAAGCTTATGGATATGGGATTTTCGCAGAAGCAGACAGTTGCCATACTCTATATAATAACGTCAATCCTCGCACTCAGTGCGGTGGTTGTTCTTGAGGTTGGCGCGTATACTGCGGCGGTGCTTGTAATTACAATTTTTGCGTTTGCATTTTTTGCATACAAGGTGTATTCGCATAATCATAAAGTCCATATGGAAAAATTAAAAAACGAAGAAAACGAGGAGTAATACCATGAAAAAGATTGTAGCACTCATGCTTGTTTTGATGATTGCACTTTTGACAGGTTGCGGTGGCAATGAGGACACCGAAAAACCGCGAAAGGAAAGAGAAGAGAAGAAGACAACAGTTGTAAAAGATACAAAAGGCAAGGACATTTTCGATAAATTGATGAAAAAGGTCAAAAAAGATGAACCCGATGAAGATGAACCCGATGAAGATGAGCCTGAGAATGAAGAAAATGTAGAGATAAACGGACTCTGGCTTGACCTCATGGGCAAAGACAGCGAAGAAATAGCCGGCATAAAGGGCGGAATGTCCGATAATATCTGGGCAGACGGACCACTCTACAGATTTGGCTCTGAGACGGTGTGGTATGGTTTTGATGCTTACGATTTTGCCGAGAGCAGCGGATATATACCACTTGGCGGATGCAACTATATGTGCGTACCTTTGAATATGCTTTTGAAAACCGAAGGAAACTGTAATGCACAAGCACTTGAAAAAGCGGTAGGCAAGGTGCTTACAGAGGGCTTTGATGCCATGTACGAATGTAATACATATTCCGTAACCTACAAGGGCTACAGATTTGTAATATACGAGGATTCTGCTTCCGCTATATCGGGGCAGAGTAATGTAGATATAAGAAAGGAGTAATAAAATGACACATACATACAACCCCATGGGTGTCTGCGCAATGCAGATAACCTTTGATATCGAAAATAACATCGTAAGAAATGTCAATATCTTTGGCGGATGCGCAGGCAATACCAAGGGTATTTCCAAGCTTTGCGAGGGCAGAGATGCTCGTGAGCTCATAGGCCTTTTAGAGGGTATAAATTGCGGTGGCAAGGGTACATCATGTCCCGATCAGCTTGCAAGGGCAATTAAAAAAGCCATTGGCGAATAATAATGGGAATGTAAAAAACGCAGAGTTTTTATTCTGCGTTTTGCTTTTTGTGTGCTTAAAAAACCAAAAAAACGCATTTATTTTTGGGTTTTTAAATGTTAAAATACAGGTATAAAATATTTCAGAATAGAGGAAAATCAATGTACAATTTCAATAACGAAAAAAGAGAAATTACATTTTCAAAGTACAACACTCCTACTCCCTGGATGAACTATCTTTCCAACGGTACTTTTCATACCATGATGAGCCAGGCAGGCGGTGGTGTTGCTTTCTACAAGTCTCCGCAGATATGGAGAATAAATCACTACAAGTTTTTTCATGTACCCACAGACCGAAGCGGATTTTATACATATATAAAGGACGGTAGCGACACATGGTGTCCCACAAATGAGCCTTGCAGAACAAAACCCGAAAAGTGGACTGCAACTCACGGTATAGGTTACACACGCTTCGAAGCGGAAAGAAACGGTTTGTCGGCAGTTTCCACCTATTTTGTAGGTGAGTACGAAAATGCGCTCATATGGAATCTTAAGTTAAAATCCGATTGCGACAAGAAAATAAAAATCATTCCCTA
>JAZLCB010000021.1:0-1957 GCA_045614005.1 Clostridia bacterium | reverse complement strand
TCCCGGCAGAGTGCATTACTGTGCTTCTAAAGCAGCTATCGGCATGCTTACAAAAGGTCTTGCATTAGAGCTTGCACCATACGGCATTACAGCAAACTCGGTTCTTCCCGGAAGCCTCCATACAGATTTTAATGATGATGTTTTAAGTAACAAAGAGTACTATGATAACTGCATAGCGGGAATACCGCTCGGAAGAATTGGCAAGAGCGAGGATATCGCAGGAGCTGTAGTTATGCTCGCTTCCAACGAAGCATCGTACACAAGCGGAGCAGAAATTGTAATAGACGGTGCAAAAACCGTATTTTAAGGAGTGATATTAATGTTTAAAGGTGTATGTCCTGTTGTGAATGTTCCTTTTAATGAGGATTATTCCGTAGACTATAAAGGTCTTAAAAATATAGTAGATTATGTTGTAAAAGAGGGTTGCGGAAGTATTTGTCTCTTTGCATTCAACAGTGAGCCCCACAAGCTCTCTTTCAAGGAAAAGACAGAAACAATCAAGAAGTTTCTTGAATCTGTAGACAAGAGAATTAAAACCCTTATCGGTATTGTAGAAAACTCCATAGCAGACTGTATAGAACTCGGTACTACAGCTCGTGAATACGGCGCAGACGGAATTATTCTTTATCCGCCTGCCCTCTCTACACCAAACGGCGATGAACTTATAAATTACTTCAAGACTATTGCCGATGCGGTAGGACTTCCTGTTATGATACAGGATAATCCCCGTTCTACAGGCGTTAACATGAGCCTGGAATTCCTTTTGGATGCATATGATAAAATACCGTCATTTGAATACATAAAGGTAGAGTGTCCCATACCTATGCGTAAGATGAGAAAAATTATCGAAGCTACCGACGGCAAAATGAAGTGCTACAGCGGAAACGGCGGAATATTTGCCGTAGATGCTTTCTTAAACGGTGCATACGGCATTATGCCCGGTGTAGTAATGTGCGGACACTTCAACAAGATGTATAAGCTTTTGGACGAAGGAAAAGTTTCTGAAGCAAGAAGCATGTTCGAAAAAATTCTTCCCTTTACATGGTACGAAGACCAGTCGTTGGAGTTCTATATTTCCTGCGAAAAGTACCTTCTTAAGGAAATGGGCATAATAGATAATGACATTGTAAGAAAACCCGAAGTTAAGCTTATGCCAAGCGAAATAGAAGAACTTAAAAACCTTTTTGCAAGATTGTAAAACAGGGGGCTGAAACAATGAGTCATGACAAAGTTTCACCGGATATCGTGAGCCGGGCTTTACAAAACATATCCGTTTCGCATAAACTTTGCCAAAGTTTAATAGACTATATTGATACGCACATTTATACAATAAATAAATTGGATATTCTTTCGGATGTGTTTGGCTATAACTATTGCCACCTTTCGAGCGTTTTTAAGGAAAAGGTCGGGATTACACTTGCCTCTTACTACAGATACAGACGCCTTTCGGAAGCAAAAAGGCTTCTCGCGGAGGGCAAAAGAGTAGGGGAAGTGTCCGATATGCTTAAGTATTCTTCTATGTATTCTTTTTCCAAAGCATTCAAGACCTATTGGGGTGTGTCGCCAAAGCCTTATTCAAAAAATAAGTATTAAATTAAAAACGGATGTAAAAAGCATGACTTTTTACATCCGTTTTTTGTAATTATTTAATTTTTTCTTGAAGAGCGTATGAGCTCCAGATATTGGCTCGGAGTCATGTCTTCAACTCGTTTAAAAATAGTGGAGAAGTAGTTGCTGTCCGAGAATCCGCTTGCAAATGCCACTTCGGTTATTACATCGCACTTTTCCATAAGCCTTTTTGCATATGCAATGCGCGATGCGTTTATGTATTCCTTTATTCCTATGCCAACCTCTTTTTTGAATTTTTTGGAGAGGTGGCATGGACTTAAAAAGAACTTTTCGGCTATGTTCATAAGATTGAGTTCTTCGTAATTACCGCCGTTTATGCAGGCATTTA
>JAZLCB010000020.1:0-3334 GCA_045614005.1 Clostridia bacterium | reverse complement strand
CGATCTTCTTGACGAAGTTCCCACATTAAAGAAGCAGGTTCCCGATTACCTTTGGGATGCTGTTAAGTTCGAAGGCTCCATCTACGCTGTTCCTAACGAGCAGATCAACGCTACACTTACTGCTATGTTCACATTCAAGGACCTTGCAGATAAGTACGGCCTTGACCCCGAAAGCATTACAGAAGAAAGAATGATAGAGCCCTATCTCAAGGCTATTAAAGAAAATGAGCCCGACCTCATTCCTTACCGTGCAAACTCCGGTTACTTCTATGTAAGTGATGACCCCAACTTCCGTGGATGGGAGGCCCTCACAACAGGCTTCTATGTAGAAAAGGGCGACCCCAAGTGTAAGGTATTCTATGTTTTCGACAGACCTGAATACAAGGCAGGTGCTGAGCTCAGAAGCCAGTGGGTTAAGAAGGGTTACCTCCGTCAGGATATCCTCTCTGTAGGTGACGACACAATGGACTACAAGAATCAGAAGTACGCTGTGTGGAATACTACATATAAGCCCGGTGTAGAAGCCAGCCTTACCGAACAGTTTGGTGGTAGAGAAGTTATTGCAATCAAGAATTTTGCAAAGCCATATATCAGACAGGCTAACTGTACATCCACAATGCTTGCAATCGGCAGAAACAGTAAGCACCCCGAAAAGGCTATTAAGCTTATCGAACTCTTAAATACAGACAAAGAGCTCTACAACCTCATATCCTTTGGTATAGAAGGCAAGCACTACACCCTCGAAGACGGCAAGGTTAAAAAGATTGACAACTCCGGCTATTCTATGGCATCATGGAAGTGGGGCTGCCAGTTCAATGCTCTCCTTACCGTTGGTATGGCAGACGACGTATGGGAAGAAACAAAGAAGTTAAACGAGGAAGCAGAAAAGTCCTACCTTATGAACTTCGTTCTTGATACAACACCCATTACAACAGAGCTTGCAAACTTCACCGCTGTTTACGACGAATACAGCTACGTTATAGAAGGCCTTGACCCCAACTACAAGAAGGACGAAAAGGCTTACCGCGCTAAGCTCGAAAAGGTTGGTGTCGACAAAATCATCAAGGAACTTCAGAAGCAGGTTGATGCTGCTCTTAAGAGTAATAAATAAATGCAAAGCAAAATGAGGCTTGTGCCAAGTTTAGCTTTACAATAAATAAATTTAAGAAAGGTGATTTTAATGAAAAGATTTCTATCTTTACTCGTTGCATGTGTTATGTTGCTTTCTATGGTAACAATATCCCATGCCGACGAAGCAATCGAGGTAACTTACCTCAATGCCGATTCTACCAAGATTATGGTAGACCTCTCGGCAGAAGTAGCAGCAGCCGACCTTAAGGCAGCTATTACACTTACAAAAGACGGTGCTGCCGTTACAAATTTTGATGTAGTTAAAAAGCCTGCTACTCCCACAGCAACAGGCGGCATGACAGCAAGTGATGATTATTCATATGTTATTATCCCTCAGGATGGTATTACATTTGATGCTGTTTACAACCTCAAAATTGCTTCTTCACTTCTTGGTACAGAATCTAATAAGTACTTTAGTGTGGAAAAACTCTGGAAAGAAGATTTTGAATCTGCAAGCTACACAACATCTTTCCCATGGAAGGATGCTAATGGTACAGGAACCCTTACTCTTGAAACTGAAAATACAAATAAGGTACTCAAAGTAGTTACCGGTTCAAAATATGCCTCAGTCATCCCTGACAAATCTTCGACTACTGTCTTTGGCGATACCGGAGCACCTGCTAAAACATACTGGGCAGATAACTCCGAGGCAAGATTACAGGAAAACTATAACGTTGAATTAAAGGTTAAGTTCGATACTCTTGAAAGTGGCGATATTAACAGAAGTTTAAGATTATTTATGCAAAAGTCCGGAAGTTATTGGGCAGACTACTCTCTTACCAGCGGTGTAGCCGGTGGTGCTCGTTACTACTTAAAGGCGGATGGCACAAGTACTGCAAAAAAAATGTATGCGCAGACAGGTACAAGTAGAACAAATCTTCAGGGTGCCGGCAATACCAGCAACCTGGTTAATGCACTTGGTTCTGTTGATGTTTCGGATGAACCTTTTGGTGAAGGTTACTCAACCTTTTCAATGTCCGTAAAAGATTTGAGTGTAAAGGTATTTGCAGGAGACAATGCTTTTGTTAATTACAGCTATGACACAGCTTATGAGGCTACAGATTGCGGTATGGTAAACTTAGTTTCCTACAGTACAACTATTTTCTACGTGGATGATATCATTGCCACCAAGATGAGCGAACTTGAGTTCAGCGATTTAGCAGTTACTTATTGGAATGCAGATTCCACCAAAATTATGATAGACCTTTCTGCAGAGGTAGATGCTACTGCTCTTGCAAATGCTGTAACTCTTAAAAAAGACGGTACTCCCGTAAGCTTTACCGTAGCTGCTAAGCCTGCTACTCCCACTGCTACAGGCGGTATGACAGCAAGCGCAGATTATTCATATGTAATTAAACCTCAGGGCGGTATAAACTTTGGCTCTGTATACGAATTAAACATTGCAGCAGGTTTGCTTTCAAAGAATAAATTATGTATACTTTCAGAAGCTTACAACAAGAAAATTATTGTAGAAAAGCTCTGGAAAGAAGATTTTGAATCGGAAGCATATGCTTCTGCTTTACCCTGGACTACTGCAAAAAGTAATTCTACGATTGCTCTTGAAGCAGTATCGGGCGATACAATGTTAAAGATTACAAAAGGAAGCAGCAGAGATACAATTCTGCCAAAATCCAACAGCACAACAGTGTTCGCAGATACAGGCGTTGCTGCAAATACTTTTTGGGCTGAAGCAAAAAATGTAACCGACTACAATGTGGAAATGAATGTTAAGTTCGTTAATCCCCTGGCCAGCGGAACTACAGCACGAAGCATGAGAGTATCTATGCAGAAGCAATTCCAGGATGCCGACCAGTCATGGGTTTACGGTATAGCAGGCGGTGCTTACTATCAGCTCAAAAGTGATGGCACAGGCTTAACGAAGAATATGTACGCACAGATTGGTAACGGTACAAAAGACGGAACAACCAATGTTTATCAGGGTGCCGGTGCTGCAACCGGTAACTTAGTTTCTGCACTTAACCCTGTATCTGTATCACAGGAACCTTTCGGTGCTGATGACAGCTCATTTACTATGGCAGTAAAAGACCAGAACATCAAGGTGTTTGCAGGTGATGCATACATCAGTTACGATTTTACCTATACCATTTCAGATAACGGTATAGTTGGTATAGTTCCATATGTTGCCAGTCCCTTCTATGTAGATGACATCGTAGTAACCAAAGCAAAAGAAGCTCCTGCAAGC
>JAZLCB010000019.1:0-1403 GCA_045614005.1 Clostridia bacterium | reverse complement strand
ACAAAAAAATACGGCACATGCCGAAGCATGTACCTTAGAAACGGTGCTACAAGCGGAATATATGCAATGCTTGCTGCCTACACAAAGCACGGCGACAAGGTAATAATTGACCGCGAGTGCCACAGAAGCGTTATAAATGCTCTTGTAATTCAAGGCCTAGAACCTGTATTTGTAAAGCGAAACTACAACTATCAGTACTCCATAACAGAGAGCATGGATGCCGATGCAATAGAAAGAGCTATAATCTCAAACAGAGATGCAAAGGCAGTTCTTATAACCTCGCCTACATATTACGGAATAATATCCGACATAAGAGCTATTGCAGGTGTATGTCGTAAATACGGAGTAAAGCTTCTTGTAGACGAAGCTCTCGGTGCTCACTTCGGATTTTGCAAAAAGCTTCCGCTTCCTGCGGTAAAGCTGGGCGCAGATATAAGCGTACATAGTGTACATAAGAGCCTCGGTGCTTTTGGCGGAGGAGCTGTTATGCATATAGCGGACCCCGACATAGATTTTCAGAGAATAACAGACATAGTACGAATGTACGAAAGTTCTTCGGCTTCCCCTGCACTTTTGTGCACTTTGGAAAATGCCATTTACTATGCATTTGAAAACAGCGACCGTTTTAGTGCAGTAATAGCAGAAACCGAAAAATGCAGAAAGTTCATTTCGGAAAACACTCCTTTCCGCTGGTTTAATACAGAACTCGCGGACAAAGAAGGTATATACGGCACAGACCCCTTAAGAATGGTACTAAACCTCACCCATGTAAAGGCTGACGGCTACTATGTGGCAGACTACCTCAGAAACAAAGCCGATATAGAGGTGGAATCCGCAAGCGAAAACAATGTGGTATTCCTTGTAAGCATATATAACTCCAGACATGAGATACGCAAGCTTTTTCAATCGCTTGCTACACTTGCCAAAACAATAGAAGAAAAGAAGGTAATTGTAGATGATGTGGTAGAACATACCCTGCCCGAAGATCTGGATATGAGACTCACTCCCGAGAAGGCATTTAATTCCTCGAGCGAATTTGTAACTGCCGAATACTCCGTGGACAGAGTAAGCAAGAGAACCATATACCGCATGCCTGACGAAGTGCCGATTGTACTTCCGGGCGAAAAAATAAAGCAGTACCACCTGCTCGAAATCTCCAAGATAATCGCTGCAAACGGTACTGTAAAAGGGCTTGGTCCTGATAATACACTGGAAGTTGTAACACTTACCGAATCTTTCGGACTATAATAAAAATCCTCCGCTTTTGCGGAGGATTTTTTGCGTTATTTATCTGTTGATTTAATATAATCTTCCTTTAATGCATCCTGTATCTTTCTTAAAAGCTCAGGTGCTTTGCCGCCTACTTCTATTCCATCTATGTGGGTAGCTTGTATACAGAAGTT
>JAZLCB010000018.1:0-12968 GCA_045614005.1 Clostridia bacterium | reverse complement strand
GTTGTCCTTGTTGGAGTTGTAGAGTATAGTGCCGCCTTCATCTATTATATCGCCCACAGAGCGTGCATTTAATGAAATCACCTGACTTTCACCAAGAAAAAGTCCTCTGTATCCGTTTTTGATACCCACAACTTCAATACCGTATTTATTTACTGCTGTCTTAACAACAGATGCTATAACCGCATTTAATCCGGGGCAGTCTCCGCCACCGGTTAAGATACCAATTTTTTTAATGCTCATGCATTTCCTCCCATTTGTCTTTGTCTAATGTATTATTGGTAATATATTAAAAATTATTTATCGCTCAAATTGATTGTTTCGCCACCGCGTACAACATAAGTTTTGTAATCGTGCATAAACCACACATCCGTGCAGGTTGGGTTATGAACAATGTTTCCGTCAAAGCTTACTTCAAGACTGTTATATGCTTTGAAATAATCGTATATTTCTATATTGGTAGCATACCATATATCATCTCTGCCACCCATGTATTCGCAGAATTCTTCTATGATATGCCAGTTGTCCTGTCTGTCAAATTCATAGCTGTGTCCCCAAAGATAGAACATCTCATTGCGCATGGGATAGCGACTTTTGTTTTCGGCAAACTTTTGCGCAAGTTCCATGAGATTGGGAGCAATGTGGTGACATGTAGGATGCCACTTTAGCCAATTTTCGGGAAAGGTGAACTTTCCTGTAGATTCTACGGTTCTGCTGTACACTATACCACAGCGTTTGAGGCATTCTATTACTGCATCGCTGTATGTACCGTACGGATATGCCATACCGCGTATAATAGTGCCAAATGTCTTTTCCAAGGATTCACGGTCTCTGGAAATCTCGTATATAACCTCCGACTCGGGACTAAGCTCGAGGAAGGTATGGTTGTAGCCGTGTACAGCCACTTCGTGGGGCGAACCTATATAAAGTTCCTTTGCTTCCGAAAGCATGAGGCGTTCCTCGCCCTGCTCACGCTTTTTGCCCTCTTTCTGATACAGATTGGCATTTATATTGAAAGTACCCTTGATACCGTTTTTGTCCATAATCTCTATGAGTCTTTTGTCGAAAATAACACCATCATCGTAGCTTAATGTAACTACCTTGGACTTTCCGTCTTTTAATTTGATGTACATATCTATCACCTCTTAATTAATCGAAAACCCACATTTTGAGTACAGCAAGGCACTCTCTTATGTAGCACGGTACAAGGTTGTACCATTGAAGCCCTGCATGGATATGGGTTACATCATTAAACCCTTCTGCTTTTGCAATTGATACTGCTCTGTATATGTGGAAATTATTTGTAATAACCACGATACTGCTGTCTTCTTTAAGAAGCTTTTTAGAAAACCTCATATTTTCATTGGTTGAGGTTGCTTTTTCTTCTTTTATTATTTTTGAAGCTTCTACACCATTTTGTACAAGATACTTTTCCATGGCGTACGCTTCGGTAACTGTTTCCTGAAAGCCCTGACCTCCTGTAACAACAATCTGCACTTCAGGATTCTTATTATAATACTCTATGGCTTTATCCAGACGAAGTTTGAGAGGATATGTAATCCTATCGCCATTTATTCCTGCACCGAGTACAATGACCGCGTCTTCTTTATAACTTGCATTATCATTTTGGCCGTATATAGCGATAAAGGAAACAAGTATAACTCCACATATCAGCATAACAAAAAATGCGATTTTTGCCACTTTATATATCTTGGCCTTTGTATTTAACTTCTTACCCAAAACTCCGTACAGGATAAGAGCAACCCCAAGAACTGCCGTTATGATAACACCGAGATTGATGTTTGAAAACAAAAGCAGAACAACTCCGTTTGCACACAGCAAAAGCCCTATAAATATAAAAATCAACGACATGGCAATCCCTCCGCCAAACTTTATAATATTTTATCAAAAACACGCTGTTTTGTCAAATAAATATCCACCCGCACATCATATGAGGGTGGATGTCTGTTTCGCGCAATTTGCTTACTCGGCTGTCTAAAGAAATTAATATACAAAAAACCTTGCAGACAAATAGCCTGCAAGGTTTAATTTGTATGACTTATTATTTAATCATGTTTGCAACTTCGTCAGCAAAGTTATCTTCTCTCTTTTCGATACCTTCGCCCTTTTCGAATCTTACGAAGTCAACGAGCTTAACGCCTTTTTCTGCAAGGTACTTTTCTACCTTGTAATCAGAGTTTACACAGAATTCCTGCTGGAGTAAGCAGTTCTGCTCATAGAACTTGTTGATCTTACCGCCAACCATCTTTTCGATGATGTTATCAGGCTTGGAAGCGTTCTTGGGATCTTCCTTGATCTGTGCAATGATGATCTTCTTTTCCTTTTCTACATCTTCTGCAGGAACTACATCCTGAGAGAGGTAAAGAGGATTGATAGCAGCGATGTGCATGCAAACTTCTTTAGTAGCGTTTAAATCTTCGCCTTCGATGTTAGCAAGAACCCCGATTCTGCCGCCGCCGTGTACATATGCAGCAACCTTGCCTTCGAATCTCTGGAATCTTCTTATCTTCATGTTTTCGCCGATGGTAAGAATCTTATCCTTGAGTGTAGCTTCTACAGTCATGTCGCCTTCGTATGTGAGAGCATTGAGTGCATCTACATCTGCAGGGTTCTGCTCAGCAACGATCTGTGCGAGCTTTGCAACGAATTCTTTGAATTCTGCATTCTTAGCAACGAAGTCTGTTTCGGAGTTAACTTCGATAACAGCACCTACTGTTGCATCTGCATTTACATATACATCTACAAGACCTTCTGCAGCGATTCTGCCTGCTTTCTTAGCAGCTGCAGCGAGACCTTTTTCTCTTAAAAATTCTATAGCTTTTTCTACGTCGCCGTTGGATTCTGTAAGAGCTTTCTTACAGTCCATCATACCGCAACCTGTTCTTTCTCTTAAATCTTTAACGTCCTGTGCTGTGAAATTAGCCATGACAATTACCTCCGTATATTATATTATTCAGCGTCTTCCTGAACTTCTTCTGCTGCTTCTGCTACGGGAAGAGCATCTTCGCCCTGGTTACCTTCGATAATAGCATTTGCCATTGTGGAAGCTATGAGCTTAACTGCTCTTATAGCATCATCGTTACCGGGGATTACATAATCTACTTCGTCAGGATCGCAGTTTGTATCTACGATAGCTACTACGGGAATACCGAGCTTGTGAGCTTCTGCTACAGCAATCTTTTCTTTTCTGGGGTCAACTACGAAGAGAGCGCCGGGGAGCTTCTTCATATCCTTGATACCGCCGAGATACTTTTCGAGCTTTTCGATTTCGAGCTTGAGCTTTGTAGCTTCTTTCTTTGTAAGAAGATCAAATGTACCGTCTTCTTCCATCTTCTTGAGCTGGTTTAATCTTTCGATTCTCTTCTGGATTGTCTTGAAGTTTGTGAGCATACCGCCGAGCCATCTTGCATTTACATAGTACATACCAACTCTTTCAGCTTCTTCCTTAATGGAATCCTGAGCCTGCTTCTTGGTACCTACAAAGAGAATGCTTTCGCCGCTTTCTGCGATTTCCTTGATGAAATCGTAAGCTTCAACAATCTTCTTAACTGTCTTCTGAAGGTTGATGATATATATACCGTTTCTTTCGGTATAGATATACTCGCCCATCTTAGGGTTCCATCTTCTTGTCTGGTGACCGAAGTGAACACCTGCCTCTAACAACTGCTTCATAGAAATAACTGACATATTAAAACACCTCCAATATTTTTGTTACCCTCCATACACTTCAACTGCAGTGCGGACACGAAAACTATGTCGGATTCCCATGCAAAACCGCAAAACATCCATGTATGTGTGTATTAACCGCATAATAGTTTAACACAAGGCAAAAGGAAAATCAAGTATTTTTTTGAAAAAATTTGTTTTTTTAATTTAAAAACAATTCTTTTTTGGTATAGCGGTATTTTGACGGCGAAATTCCGGTTTTTTTTTTGAACTCTACCGAAAAATGTTTGTAGTCATCATATCCGCACATTGCAGATATATCCTTTAGTGTGTGGTAGCCTGCTATTATAAGCGAGGTTGCCTTTTTTATCCTTAAGTTTATGATATATTGTTTGGGTGATATGCCGAACTCCTCTTTGAAAAGTCGGCGGAAATGTGTTTCGCTCATAAATGACTTTTCTGCTGCAAGGCTCAGCTTAAAATCCTTGTCCAGACAATTGGAATCTATATATTCAACTGAGTTATATATCTTTCGCTGATGCGTGTTTGTCTTTTTGTTATCGGCATAGAGCTGAGCAAAGATGCGATTAACCACCGAGGCTGTTTCGTGCATATACGAAACAGCTTTTTCGTTCCATATTCTTAAAGCTTCTTCAAAAAGTATGCGATACTTACCGTAATCTGTCGGAACGAACTTTTCTACATCCTTTGTTCTGTAGTTAAAAGTCTTAAAGTGAATTGCTATCATTGTGTCGCCCTTGGAGGTTCTTTTGTAATCTAAGTTTGCAGGGAAAAAACCAATTGTGTTGTCGCCGAATTCTATAGTCTTGCCGTTATATTCAACCACACTGCCGGCTTTGTAACGAAGCGAAATTGCCTCGAAATTTCTTCCGTAGTTATCTGTTTTTATGCTCCCCTGCTTTATATATAGTACATCCAGAATCTGAAAAGATATATTCTCTTGTTCAAAAAACACGACTTTCACCCTCTTTTTACAATAATTGTATATAAAAATGGTCGAAAAGTCAACCTTTTTGACCATTTTTTGAGTTTAAAGCATACCCCGCGCGTGGTAAACTGAAAATATCAAAACATACTTATTTAAATGAGGTGTATCAAAATGAACAGTTCGTTAAAGGAAATGATTTCAGCAAACACAAATATTTGCTCCTCTCCGTCTGAATTAAAAATTACAGACATCAGAGTTGCAAACATCAACGGTGCTCCCAAACATTGCCCTCTTATTAAGGTTTACACAAATCAGGGCTTAGTAGGCTATGGTGAAGTTCGAGATGCATCCAGCGCTACATATGCACTCATGTTAAAATCCCGCCTTATTGGCGAAAACCCCTGTAATGTTGACAAACTCTTCAGAAGAATAAAGCAGTTTGGCGGACCCTCAAGACAAGGCGGCGGTGTATCGGGTATTGAAATTGCTCTTTGGGACCTTGCAGGTAAAGCATGGGGTGTTCCGCTCTGGCAGCTTCTTGGCGGACAGTTCCGCGACAAGGTAAGAATGTACTGCGATACCGATGTAGACGGTAAGCATACAGGCACCGACATGGGTCACGCTCTTAAAAAGAGAATGGAGCAAGGATTCACATTCCTCAAAATGGACCTCGGAATTGAGCTTATGCTCGATGAACCCGGTTGCATTAATGCACCCCTCGGTTTTATAGAAGATATTAAAAAGTATTCCATGAAAGCTATAAACCATCAGAAAGGTTCTATAGACATGGACATGATGATGGGCAAAAACTACGAGATATTTACCATCCCCCACCATGCAACAGGAATACACCTTACACAAAAAGGTATGGATTATCTCGAAGATTATGTTCGTCAGGTAAGAGAAGTTATAGGCTACGAAGTACCGCTTGCAATAGATCACTTCGGTCATGTAGCTATAGAAGATTGCATAATGTTTGCAAAGAGACTTGAAAAATACAACATAGCATGGATAGAAGACATAGCACCCTGGCACTACACAAAGCACTACGAAAAGATTGCAAAAGCCTGCAATGTTCCTATCTGTACAGGCGAAGACATCTATCTTGCAGAGAACTTTGAACCTCTTATGGCTTGCGGTGGTGTTTCTGTAGTACACCCCGACATGCTCACAATAGGCGGTGCTCTCGAAATGAAGAAACTCGGAAATCTGTGCGACAAGTACGGTGTAGCTCTTGCAATTCATATGGCAGAAAGTCCCATAGCTTGTATGGCGGCAATTCATGCGGCAGCGGCTATGCAAAATGTTCTTGCAGTAGAATTCCACTCTGTTGATGTACCTTGGTGGAACGACCTTGCAATAGGTATAGAAAATCCTCTGTTCAAAGATGGTTTTGTAAATGTACCCAACAAGCCCGGTCTTGGTATAGACTCACTCAACGAAGAACTCATAGCACAGCACATGCACGAAAAATATCCCGGCGTATGGGAACCCACAACCGAATGGGACAACGAATGGGCAAACGACAGAGAGTGGAGCTGATTTATCCACGATCATAAAACACTCTTTCGGAGGTGATAAAAGGTGTTTGATTTAAAAGGAAAAACTGCCCTTGTAACAGGTTCTACACAGGGCATAGGATTAGAAATAGCAAGAGTTCTTGCTAAGTGCGGAGCTAAGGTGTATGTTTCGGGTTCACGAAGCTACGAAAAGTGCAAAGAGATATCCGATACAATCCCCGGTTCTGTACCTACTGTTGCAAACCTCTTATCCGATGATGTTGCCGACAAGCTCTATGAGCAGACAGGCGATGTAGATATCCTGGTACTCAATGCCTCAATGCAATACAAAAAGGCATGGAACGAGTTTACGATAGAGGAATACGACAATCAGATGAACTGCAATGTAAGAAGCTCGTATCTGCTGATTAAAAAATATGCTCCTGCCATGATGAATAATTCATGGGGACGCATAGTAACCATAGGAAGTGTAAATCAATACAATCAGCATCCCGAGCTTTCGATATATGCTGTAACAAAAGCGGCGCAAAACAAAATGTCCGAAAACTTTGCGCCAATCCTTGCACCGCACGGAGTAACAATAAACAATGTATCTCCCGGTGCTATAGCTACCCCAAGAAACGAAAAAGTACTGGATAATCCCAAAACGCTCGAAGCTGTAGAAAACAGCATCCCCTGCGGATATGTGGGAGTGCCCAAAGACATTGCACCGACCGTACTTCTGCTATGCTCTGACGAAGGACGATACATAACAGGAACAGACATAATAATAGATGGCGGTATGCATCTGAAATATTAATTTATAAGGAGAGAATCAAAATGAACTTTAATGTAAAAGAAGACATAATAGCACTTACCCCCCAATGGAAAGGCGAAAGATTTGATGACGGTCGCCCCAAGGTAGACGAAAAGTACCTTAAGGCTCTTAAAACACTTACACTCGAAGAAGTATGGAAGCCTATATTTGTAAAGGGCTACGAAAGCCAGTTTGAAGGCAGACTCCATACACTTCATGACGACGGCAGAAAGCTCATAGGAAGAGCCGTTACCGCTACATACTGCCCCTATCGTCCCGACTATGACGATGTAGTCAAAAACATAGGCAGAGCCGAAAACAGAACCGGAACATACAACCAATGGGTTATAGACAGTCTTCAGGAATATGATGTACCTGTTATCGATATGTACGACAAGATTTTTAAAGGTACATTTCTTGGCGGTAATCTTACCACAGCCATAAAAAATAAAACCAAAAATGAAAACGGCGGTGCAGTAATCTGGGGCGGTATAAGAGATACCGAACAGATGAAGAAGATTGAAGACACACAGGTATATTACAGAGGTATAGACCCCACTCCCATAAGAGACTTTATAATGACAGGATTTAACACTGTTACAAGAATCGGCGGTGCGGTTTGCCTTCCCGGTGATGTTGTATTCGGTGCAGGCGGTGGCGTACTCTTTATCCCCTCTCACCTCGTAGAAGAAGTTGTAGGCGGCGCTGCAAAGACTCAGGTTAAAGACCTCTTTGGTTTTGAAATGATAACCTTGAACAAATTCACAACAGCACAGATAGACAAAAACACATGGTCAAAGGATATGCTTGACCTCCTTATGGAATTTATTGAAACAGACGAACGTGCGGCAGAGTATCGTGGTTTGGATTGGTCACAGGAATACGACTATGCAATTAACGGAGATCCTACAGATACACAATCCGCTTTATAAAAAGGAGAGTATAAAATGAAAAAAAGTAAACTTTGTGCGTTAATTACCACAGTTGTTTTTGTAATACGCTTGTTTACTTCACAGTTTTGCATTACTTCATATGCGGCAGACCCTATTACAGATGATAAGAGAGCTCAGTATCAGGAAATCATAAAAGAAGTTGCATATTCATATTTCAGACAAGGAACACAGATTCAGTATGACCAGACTGCCAAGCCTCCCAAAAGAAACCTTATGGTTTCCCCTGAGGATGCAACAAGTCAGAGAACAATATTCCTTGACTGCAGTTCGTATATGGACAGCGTATATTATGAAGCGTTTGGTATACACCTTATCCGAGGCGATGCAGGCTCATGGTCAATCAAAACCGCCAATATGTTAAATGCCGCAAGGGATTACCCCACAAGACGCGAAAACGAAGGCTACTGGACACAGGAAGACGACTTTGCAGGAAAGACAACCGAGGAAATTCAGGAAGTATTAACGCAAGTGTATGATTCTCTCCAGGTGGGCGATGTTATAGTATACGAAAAAGCTGCCGGAGGCGGACATACTCTCGTATATGTAGGTGACGGAAAGTTTGTACATTGCACAGGTTCTACAGGTACATCCTCTCCCAACCCTCCCTCAAAGTATTACGACAAATCCGGAGTAACAGAATATACTCAGGGTGCGGTTCTTGAGCAGGATGCTGCTAAATTGTTCAAGGACACTTCCGCAGGAAACTACCTTACAAAAACAGCTCGTTTTTGTATAATAAGACCTCTTGCTCGTACAGACATTGCCATTGCTCCCACACCAAAGGCATTAAACCGTCTTACCGTAAAAGGACTTGATATGGAAAAGACAGCTTCCGTACAACCCGACAACTGTGTTGACATAGGCGATGAAATCACTTATACCATAACTCTCAATAACACAAGCGATACTACCCTTTCGAATGTAAAACTTACCGACATTGTACCTGCGGGCACAACCTTTGTTTCGGGTGATGTAACAAACACCGAGGGTAATTTGAGTTGGACAGGTGATATCGCTGCAGGAGAAACTGCTTCTGTTTCTTACACAGTTGAAGTTACTTCCGAAACTTCGGATATGGTAATAACAAGTGCAAACACACAGATAAACGGTGTTACCATAAACACTACAAAGCACACCATATCAGGCTATAGCGCTGCACAAAGAGCTCTCGTAGCTTCCAAGGCAAAAGAATATGCACAAAACAGCACTTACTTCCGCGATGGTGCTTCGCTTATTATGTCTGCATACAAGGAAGCTATTGGTGTGGATGTATTTGGCTACACAGATAACGGAACAACCATTTCCGCTTACTCTACAGCCGATGAACTTCTGACACAGGTAATAGACAGCGCAAACTTTACTTGTCATACCGAGACAGAGCTTTCCAAGATGCTCGTACCTCACCTTTTTGGCGGTATTGACATTACATACAACTCCAAAGCACCTCTTGATGGTCAGCGCAGAAGCAACTACACCGTAGACCAGCTTGCACTTGGCGATATTATACTCGCAGAGTACTCGGGCGGTGAAGCTGTGTACATGTATGTAGGCGATTCGCAGTTTGTAAGCCTTGATGCCAACAAGGAAAGTAACCTTGTTACTACAACAGAGGGCTACTACCTTACCACAACAGAGGCAGGTTCTACATTCTACAGAACATACTCTGCCAACATACTCGTACCCCTTATTGCGTACGACCGCTTTGCAATACTTCGTCCTTCTATGAAGCCCGACACAAGTGATGTGACTGTTACCGAAATAGAAATAACAACTCCTCCGCAAAATCTTGTATATGATAGTGGCGACAAGATAGACACAACAGGCATGGTAGTTACTGCTACAATGTCCGATGGTACTACAAGAATAGTAGAGGGCTATGCACTTTCGAGTGAGACAATATCCTTCCCTAACACATCTGTTGAATTGTACTTCGGACCCTTTAGTGCAACTCTTGGCGGACTTACTGCAAACCTCACATCGTTTGATGTGTCCGAGCTTGCAACAGCTCCCACCAAGACAGATATTCAGGTAGAAGGCATATATGTAGGTATTGCTACCACAAGTGCATCAAATACCGCAGCTACATACAGACCGCTCATGCTTATTAAAGATGAAAATACAAACGACACCACAGCGGTATGCTTATCGCAGAGCATGTACACCCTTTCGGGAAGCGGGGTAAGTATGGTTATTCGTCCCAATGGTGTAACCAAAGGTGACAAGCTCGTGCTTACTGTACAGGTAAATACAGGCGATCCCAACTACGATGGTAACTCCGGAAGAAGATATCTTACTCTTGCAGACAGTACCATTACATCCTTTGCCGATTTTGTAGAATCTTCGGGCAACAGCACGGCGTATGACCTTAGCAAAGCAATTATAATAAACACATGGGATGATATGGAAAAATATTATTCCGACGATACTCATCCTCCGTTCTTCTCACTTGTACTCTTTACAGGTACCACATACCTGCGTGCAAACAGCTCTAAATGGGCGTACTATATTCACAAAAACCCGAGCTGTGCTGCAGCCGGCGACGCTAAGCCGAGTGGCGGTGCAAGATATGTAGCTTTAAGAAGATATACCCTTTCTACAAATGTCATAACAAACTGGGTAGCTAACGGCATATTTGGTGCAACTTCAATAGGCACATCCAATCAGGGAACTGCAATAAGCAAGGATTTCTATGCAATATATGTAGGCAATGCAACAAGTCAGTTCTACCACACAATCCTTGACTCCTCGTGGATTAGAAACAACAAATGCTACATAGAATCCGTAAGTGACGATAACTCATATGTAAATATCATTGCAAATGCACCGGGAACATACACTATGTATTTTGCAGATTATGAGGATAACAAGCTCAACACCTGTTTTGCTGTTGATGTAACCGCTGAAGCCGCAGGCAGAATGACTGTTCCTACTCCCGAGGATTTTGACATAGACACAGGCGATAAGGTGTTCTTCTGGGAAAGCCGTTTAAACAGCATCACTCCGCTTGCAAAATCCTATACTTTTGAATAATAGATATTGTTTCCAAAGGAAGTGAGACACTACTATGTTTAAGCTTAGAGACAATTTTTCAAAATATGATGAAAATCTTCAGCCATACAGCTTTGAGCTGGAGCAACACACATATGTAGGAAATCTACATGCAACAGTTCACGACAACGGATTTCATATGCAGTCCGTGGGAAATCGCTACATTCTTAATACTCCACCTATAAAAACAGGTGACCTCTCCTTTGATTTTGTAATTACTTTTTTGAAGGAATATGACCCCAAGTTTACCATATACTTCGGCTATGACAAAAAGACAAGATGCGGTATGGGAATACGCCTGTGGTATGAGCTTGACGGAAGACTGAACATCGAGCTTGTAAAGGAAGATGTGTACTGTGCGAAAGTAGTCAATAGTATAGTATTTGATGAATTTACTCTTGATGAAACAAAAAGCGTACACTTTGAGATGTTACTTAAAGACTCTTCTGTTTGGTGCAGTATTGACGAAAAGGATTTCTCCTTTGACTGCGAATACAGCAAAGGATATATCGCTGTGGAAAGACGCGATTTTATAGGTGAGCTTATAATTTACGACATCGGATTTGAAACCGATGAAGATTTTGATGTGTTGCAGATATTAAAGCCGACTACAACTCAAATACCCCTTACAAACGGCGGAGATATCCCCTACGAGATGACATGGCAGATAGATAAGATTGCCGATGAATACTTCCTTACATATTCGCTGAACGGCGGAACAGGTACACGAGAGTACAACAAAACAGATCGTCCGTATCAGTTCAATGTGGAGCTTGACCACATGACAAGACCGTATGTGGGCATATATTCCCAAAACCGCGAACAAACCTTCAACCTTGCAAACGGCGAAATATGCTTTGTAGATGCAAATGTATATTGGGAATGTCAGAAAGACTATTTTAAGGATACTCCCCTGCCCATGCACTCCGTTGTAAGGTTGAAAAGCGAACTGTTTAAAGACGACCGTCTCTCCGATGATGCAAACCTCATATTCGGTTATGACAACCTCATATGCAAAGGTTATGCAAATCAACAGGGTGAGAATGAATTCCGCTACAACACAGACGGATCTCTTTTATATGAGGGAGGCGCATTAAACGGGCAGAATGTATACAAGGTATTTTCACCATTTGACAAGTATGCCATGAAATATGTTCCCGATGACTGCTACAACCGTGATGAAGTTATTAATCACATAAAGTACAACCACTATTTTGAGTGCAAGGAGGATATATCCTTTGTGCTCAATATGTACACCAAACTGAATAATGATTACATCAGGATAGAAGCGGAAATACAAAATGTATACGAGACAGAGGTTCTCGCACATACAGATACCATAGCAACCGCAGAAGAATATATAAACGGATACCAAATATTAAAAGGTGATGCAAAATTCGCAAAGCTTGATGTGGGTGTATACAAAATTGTATTTAAGGTATTTTACGGCGAAAAGCTCAAAGATGAAGTAAAACACACCTTTGAAGTATTCAACGAGGACACAGACGAAATTCCGGCATTGAAAAGCGGTCTTCCGTTCCTGTTTTCCATGGCAAACGAAATAAAGTGGCTTAAGCGAAACGCATTTGATTTGTGGAATCCCAAGCCATCATGCGATGGTGTTCACTACATCTCTTGTGTTACAGACACTCCCATTGAAGCCGAAACAAGAAAAACATGGGAGCTTATAAAGCCTTTTAAAAGAAAGTGGTTTGCATGGTTAGCACCAAGAACCTGCCGTAACTACGCAGATGCTGAGGCACACAGAGGAACAATAGAAAACGCAGATTACCTTTTCTATGCGGTTCCGCCCAAAGGCAAAACAAAAAGATGCCAGTTTACGCAGTTTCCTCTCAGAAGCGACCACTGGAGCTTTATTACAACAAAGAGCGGTTTTCACCAAGAAATGTTAAGAGATTTCTTAAACGAAAATCCCGATTACGCTAAGGTAGTAAACCTCGATTTTGAAAACGAAGAGTTTACAGAAGAGCATTATGAGCGCCTAATGGGTAATTACA
>JAZLCB010000017.1:0-1233 GCA_045614005.1 Clostridia bacterium | reverse complement strand
ATTGTAAAATTAAGGAGGAAAAAAGAATGAAAAAAATTATTGCATTACTTTTATTGGTAGTTATGGCGTTATCGCTTGTTTCTTGCGGTGGTGACAAAGAAGGTGATATCCCCACAATCACATGGCTTGTACCCGGTGATGCTCAGAAAGACACAAAGTTAGTAGTCGAAGAAATCAACAAGATTTTAGAACCCGAATTGGGCGTTAAACTTGACCTTCAGTACATTGCACAGAGTGCTTACGGTGAAAAAATGAAGATGAATATGGCATCGGGTCTTGATTATGATATCTGTTTTACATCTGCATGGCTCAATATCTATGAGGCTGCAGCAAGAGACGGCGGTCTTTATGATATCACCGATTTAATATCCGATGAGCTCAAGGCCGTGCTTGATGAAGCAGACTGGGAAGCTGCTAAGGTTGACGGCAGAATATATGCAGTGCCCAACAATCAGATAATGACAAAGCAGTACGCAATAGGTTTTAGAGAAGACCTCGTAGAAAAGTATAAAGACCAATTTGATATAAATTCTGTTAAGGAAATTAAGGACATAGAGCCTTTCCTCGAAATAGTTAAAAAGAATGAACCTACACTCTATGGTTACAACAATGCATATTCCACAAGCGTGTTTACACAGGGAATATATACTTCACCTGTTAACAATACAGGTGTTTCTGTAAGAATGGATAACGGCGAAATTGTAAGAAGCCATGAACAGACCGAAGTTATAGAAGCTCAGAACCTTATAAGAGAGTGGTATAAGAAAGGCTACATTCGTCAGGATTACGCATCAGGCGGAGACGGCGGTCCGGCTAGTGCTGAAGTTCAGCAGGGTAAATATGCTGTAAAATTTGAACAGTGGAAACCCGGTCTGGAGCAACTTCAGACAGGTGTTCGTTATAAGTTTGTACCTGTAGGCAATCCCGTAAGAATCCCGCCCACAAATACTATGACAGCAGTAGGTGCAAACAGTAAGCACCCCGAAGAAGCTATGAAGGTTATAGAATTTTTTAATACAAACAAAGAAGTTTACAACCTCATCAGCTATGGTATAGAAGGAAAGCACTATGACTTCAATGATGAAGGCAAAATGGTTATTAAGGAAAATACCGGCTATACACCTCAGGGAGACTGGAAGTTCGGATGTCAGTTCAATGCATACATCACAGAAGGTATGCCCGACGATGTATGGGAGCAGACCAAGAAAGTAAATGCAGAAGCTATTGTACCTC
>JAZLCB010000016.1:0-2107 GCA_045614005.1 Clostridia bacterium | reverse complement strand
ATATATAGATTAAAAGCGTTGAGCTCTACTCCGTCTGCTCTGGCGATACCATGAAGATATCTTTGTGCATCCTGAGAAAAACTGTTTCCTATTGATAAAACATTCATTTGATTCACCTCGGTAAAATTATATAATATATTACATAATTTTACAATATTATTTTTTAAGGAATACTTCTATAACCGGAACAAGCTGACTTGGTCTTATACCGGGTGTAAGGAAAGTAACAAGATCTCCTTTTTCGCGGATTTCTATTTCCGAACCGTCATGGAGGAACTGAGCGTAGTCAATTTTGCCTGCCATATTTTCCATTCTGAGTGCGGAGAAAGGATAGTCAATAAGATGAATATAGAGTCTGTCTCCGTCTTCGGATTGTGTAAGTACCGTTCCTACAGGCGGACGGAACTCGGGTTCAGCCTTTGTACAGCCATATATGGAACGGTTATTGTCACCCATCCACTTTTCAAAAACTTCCAATGCCTTGTCTGCTCTCTCGTCAAAATTACCTCTGCCGGTAGGACCTACATTCATAAGAAGGTTTCCTCCGCCTGAAACGCTGTTTAAGAGCATGCGGATAAGCATATCGGGAGTCTTCCAGCTCATTTCGTCACGATAGTAGCCCCACGAACCCGAGAATGTCTGACAAGCTTCCCACGCCCAGAGCTCGTCTGTGCCGGGATACTTGGGCCATTCTGTGGTGTGCTTCTGTTCGGGGGTAGTAATATCCTGATTTATGCCTGTACGGTTGTTAATGATAATTCCGGGGTTTATTTCCCTTATCATCTTAATGAGGTTTTCGGCATCCCATGTTTCCTTGGTAGTCCAGCGCATCCACTCCTTGTAATCGCGGATTGCAAACTGATTGTACTCATTTCTTATAGAATCCATTGTGGGATATGTAAAGTCAAACCAGATAATGTCTATCTTACCATAGTTTGTAAGAAGCTCTCTAACCTGATTGAATACATATTCGCGGTATTTATTCATATCGCGTTTTTTGTCCTCTTCCTGTGCCCAGCTTTCTGCTCTGCGTGGGTGGAAAAGGTCTATCTGGTAATCGGGATGATGCCAGTCCAGAAGTGAGTAATAAATACCAACTTTAAGTCCTGCTTTGCGGAAAGCTTCTACATATTCCTTGATAAAGTCCTTCTTTGCAGGGGTGTTTGTGGATTTATAGTCTGTGTACTGTGAATCAAACAGACAAAATCCTTCGTGGTGCTTTGCAGTCATTATGGCATACTTCATGCCTGCTTTTTTTGCCTTCATAGCCCACTCGTCTGCATCGAATTTATCGGGATTGAAATATTTAAAATATTTATCGTATTGTTCTTCGGAAACCTTTTCCTTGGTTTTGAACCACTCGTGTCTTGCAGCCATTGAATAAAGTCCGAAGTGTATAAACATGCCAAAACGGTCATGTATAAACCAATTCATATCTGCATCTGTCTTTTTTACTTTATAGCTAGACATAATTTATCTCCTATTCATACCATTTATCATGAGAGCCGTTTACAAAGCATCCCACCTCAAACTCAAGAACATATTCAAGGTGACGGAGTTTCCAGTCTATAGCCTTTTCGCCGCCTATATAATCCATACTGGGTTCCCAGCCAAGTCGGGAATCCTTCTTTACAAGTTCTAAAGCTCTTAAAGCATTTTCTTTTTCATTAAGAAGCATTGCCTTGACATCTTCTATCATGGAAAGTACCTTGGAACGATTTGTTTCTATCTTGAGTTTGCCTGTTAACATATACCACTCTTTTGCGTGTATGCCTGTCTGTACACAACAGCATATATACTCGCCAAGATTTATAAGGTACAACAGCTCTTTGTTCGGATTCTCGGTTTCCTTGATAATCTCAAGTCCTTCTTCCATGAGCTTTTGCATCTTATAGAGAGCCTTTAACTCACCTGTTATTCTAAGCGAAGGAAGCATACCTCTGCCGCAAGGCAAGATAGTATTTGGTGCATAGTCGGCAGGATATGTGGTAAAGAGTATCTTGTTACCAAAATGTGCAAAATCTGCCGTGGGTGGCTTTACAGCCTTTACAAGACATAAAGGATACGAAGGACCGCAACGGAATGCACCGTACTGGTCAGCATCGGT
>JAZLCB010000015.1:0-6478 GCA_045614005.1 Clostridia bacterium | reverse complement strand
CCACACAAGCAAAAGTTCTGCCACCATAGATTATAATTCTTGCTCTGGTAACTATCTCATCTGTATCGGGGTCATCAAGGAGACTTTTTTCCAGGTCGCCTATTTCCTTGCGTGCATATTCCTTATCTGCTCTGCCCTTGGTGGATACAAGCTGATATGTAAATGTAACACCTGATATTCTGTTTGTAAACACAGTAGCATTGCCGATTTCGGCGTGCTCGTAGGCGTCGGGAACCATCATGTAGCCGTCACGAACGTCTACCTTGTATGTACCTTCTTCTTCGAACTCGTTTCTTAAAAAGATACCCATTTTGTCAAAGTCGATGATTTCTGCTTTTATAGAGTTAATTACTTCGTTTATACGTCTGTTTACATCGGCTGTGTTTTCAAAGCAAACAGCTACATTATATACATACTGGCCTATCTCAAAGAATACATCTCTGGTTACGGATTTTTCCTTGTAGCCATCTACCTCGTAAGCATATTCATATGCAGAAAGAGTGTTGTAATTTTTAGCTACCACGCCGGATATAAACTTAACTATTTTCTCGTTCAATACCTTTCTGTTGTGCTCGCAATCCTTCTTGGCAAGCTCCTCGGCAGAAACGGTGTTGTCCTTTGAATAAATCGCAACAGAAACAGTCGACTCAAATCCTTCTGCCTTGTTCTGAATAAATATAAATTCATTTTCAGAATCTTCGCTTGATGCAAGATAGAAATCCGCAGGAACCTGTATTGAGAAGCCTATATCTTCGCTGGTGAACTCTCTCTTGCCTTCCTTAACCTCGGAAAGGTCGTGAGTTTTGCCATCTTCAAAGAAGCATACAAAGGACTCAACAATTTCCATCCCCTGCTTCTTTACATCCTCTTTTTCATTTTCAAAAAGACCGCAGATAGTGTAAAGATAATCGCCATCCACTATTCTTCTTATATCAACGAACTCCACCTTGTCTTTTGCCTGAAGATGCATAGACTTCTGTCCGTCGGGAGTGGTATTTTTGTCAGCTCTTACAAGAGTGTAGTCCTTAAGAGATGTTTTGCCCTCTGCAAAATCCGAATTAAAATCATATTCGGAATCAAGAAGCTCAACCTCTACTGTAAGATAATTATAGTCATCATATGCGAACAAAGTATACATTCCGTCAAACGCACGATATTCCATGTACATATCCACAGGGTTTTTCATAGACCAGTTGTAGTAGCTGTCGCCTATTTTTTCCGAGGTAACAGCACCCTTGAGTCCGCCTTCACTATTTTGTGATGTCTCTTTTACAACTGTGATTTGTCTTGTGGCATTGTCATAAGAAACGGTAGCGCCAAAAGTTTCGGAAATAAATCTTAAAGGAACCATGGTAACACCCGGCTTTAATTCCGGAGGAGCAAGAAGCTTAACTGCCTGTCCGTTTACCTCTGCCACGGGGTTTCCTATCTGAAGCGACATATTTATACCGGGATATTCCAAAGTGGCTGTTTTGGTAGCCTGATCCCAGCCTACTTTAGCACCGAAAGCTTCGGTAATTACACGAAGGGGAACAAGTGTAACACCATCGCCTACAACATAGGGCTTTTCTACAGTTACACTATTGCCGTTGATTGTGAGTGTTTCGTCGCCTACGCAAAAACGAATTTCCACTGTTTCGGGTACTTCATCTGCAAATGCAGGTGTGATTGAAAACAGCATAATCATGCACAATAAAATTGAAAGTAATCTTTTTGCTTTTTTCATTTCGCATTCTCCTTTAACATTGTATAGTAGTGTAATATATAACTCCGCTTCTTGTATAACCTATCTTAAGTTGCAGACCATCGTATGAATTTTTGATAGCTTCGTTTAAATCAGCCATACTGTGAACGGCAATATCATTTATCGAAACAACAATATCGCCTGCAACAATATTGGGGCAATTTGACTTTCTTACAGTAAGGCCCTTGGTTGTAGGAAGTCCTATCTTTGCCTCCCACGATGCATCAAGTTCCATATCGAGTGTAGGGCGTTTGATGTAGCCGTTTTTCTCGTACTGATTTATAGCATACTGTACTGTATCCACAGGTATTGCAAAAGCCATATTGTCTATTGAAAGGCTTGCATATTTGGAAGAGTTTATTCCTATAAGTTCTCCTCTGGAATTGAGAAGAGGTCCACCCGAATTACCGGGGTTTATGGTTGCATCGGTCTGTATGAGCTTGTAGTACGAATCGCTCATCGAAACCCCTGTTCCGCAGACAATGCCTCTTGTAACCGTATTTCTCATACTAAGGGATATCGGTGTGCCTATGGCTATTGCCGTCTTGCCCGAAAGAACAGTCGACATATCTGCCATGGATACCGCTTTAAGACCGATTTTGTCTATCTTCACTATAGCAAGGTCTGCTTTTTCGTCCGAAAAAAGCACCTGCCCCGGGAAGGTCTGTCCATCGTTTAATACAACGGTGAGATTTTTTATATCCTTTACAACATGAGCATTAGTGATTATGTAGCCGTTGCTCTTATATATAACACCCGAACCGTGTGTTGTGGGGTTGTTGTACTGATTGGTTGCGCCTGTGCCTGCATAGTTGCCTATTATTGTAACAACAGAGGGGCTCACATCGGTAACGACCTTGGATATGGCATCTTCTTCGGTAAATGTTATAAAAGCACTTCTGGATGCACCATCCCACTCCACATCAGCTCCAAGCGCTTCGGATACCGCTCTTAATGGAATATATGTTGTGTTGTTTTTGAGCACGACATCTTCGTTTACTCTCATACCGTTTACATATACGCGAACATCGCTCGAAGCATATGCCACAGAAGAAAGCACAAAAATTGCCGTTAGCAAAGAAAGCAGTAATCTTTTCATTTCCCGACCTCCTCATATTTATTAGTTTAATTCTAGCACACATTCAGCTTTTATGCAATAGAGATTTGACATAACACAAATATAATGTTATAATTTATACTGTATAATTATTTGTTTTCGGAGGCAACAATGTACTTACTCAATCATCTAAAAGTAAATAATTCAAATCATCTTGAAATCGGCGGTTGCGATGCTGTAGAGCTTGCTAAAGAGTACGGCACACCCCTGTATGTTATGGACGAAGACAGAATCCGTTCAAACATGCGCGATTACAAGAATGCCATAGATACCTACTACAACGGAAACGGCAAAGCATATTTTGCAAGTAAGGCTCTTTCTGCAATGTATATGTATAAACTTGCATCCGAAGAAGGACTCGGTGCAGATGTGGTATCGGGCGGAGAGCTGTATACTGCTCTTAAGGCAGGCTTCTGCCCAAAGGACATTTGCTTCCACGGCAACAACAAAAGCTACGAAGAAATAAAGATGGCTGTAGAAAACGGTGTAGGCATAATAGCCGTAGACAGCACATATGAACTCGATACAATAAACACTATTGCAAAGAATGTGGGCAAGGTGCAGGATATTATATTCCGCATAAAGCCCGGTGTGGAAGCACACACTCACGAATTTATAAGCACAGGTCAGATAGACTCAAAATTTGGCTTTGCAATAGAAAACGGCGAAGCGGACGAGGTGGCGCTATATGCCTCTAAACTTTCCAATATAAAGGTAATCGGCATACACTGCCACATAGGCTCGCAGATATTTGACTTAGAACCCTTTACCTGTGCGGCTGAAATAATGATGAATTTCTACATTAAATTAAAGAGAGAATATAATCTCCCCTTAAATGTTGTAGACCTTGGCGGAGGCTTTGGCATAAGCTATACAAAAGCCGACACTCCCCTGCAGTATGCAAGCTATATAGAAGCTGTATCCAAGGTAATAAAAGATATATGCGAAAAAGAAAACGAATCCCTCCCCCACATACACATGGAGCCGGGTCGTTCCATCGTAGGCGATGCAGGTATTACTCTCTACAAAATTGGCAATATTAAGGATATAAAGGGTATCCGCAAATACATATCCGTAGACGGTGGTATGGCAGATAACCCAAGATACATTCTCTACGGTGCTGAGTGCGACGGTGTGTTTGCAAACAGAGTGGATGAACCCCATGAGCAGGTTGTAACCGTGTGCGGTAAGTGCTGTGAGGCGGGCGACATCATAATGAAGGATGCGCACCTTCCCAAAGCCGAAATCGGTGATATACTTGCCGTAATGTCTACAGGTGCTTACAACTACTCTATGTCGAGTAACTACAACCGCATACCCCG
This sequence comes from Clostridia bacterium, assembly GCA_045614005.1. GTDB lineage: Bacteria > Bacillota > Clostridia > UMGS1810 > UMGS1810 > RGIG8748. The sequence continues at coordinate 2,295 of JAZLCB010000015.1, read as the reverse complement.
CCCTCCCGTTGTAATGACAAAGGACGGCACATCCAAAATTGTTGTAAAAAGAGAAACATATGATGATATAATACGAAATGACCTTTTATAAAAAAAGGAGATTATCATGGTCGACAGAATTTTAGCTCTGCTTCTAAGTCTTCCGGGACTTTTGCTTGCACTTTCGATGCACGAATTTGCACACGGCTACGCAGCCTATCTTATGGGCGACAGTACCGCAAAATACAGCGGAAGACTATCGATTAATCCTCTGCAACACATGGACCCGATAGGTACATTATGTCTTTTGTTCTTTCGATTCGGCTGGGCAAAGCCCGTACCTATAAATCCATACAATTTCCGAAACCGAAAAGCAGGTATAATAGCAGTAAGCCTTGCAGGACCTCTTATGAACTTTGTTCTGGCATTTGTATTTGCATTTATACAAGTTATCATGCTACGCTATGTACCCCTAAACGGCTTGACGCAGTTTTTGCGTGATATAATTGCTTATGCCATACCCTTGAATATAGGCCTTATGTGCTTTAACCTTATACCAATACCGCCTCTTGACGGTTCCAAGGTACTTTTGGAATTTCTGCCATACAGATTCAGACAAGCTTTTTATAATCTTGAAAGATATGCATCCATCATTCTTATGGTTGCACTCCTTACAAATGCATTAAGCCCCGTACTCACAAGAATGTACGGATTTGTTTATAACATAATATACTCAGTAGTATTGGGATTGATTTTTTAATGGAAGAAATTATTTTTAAGACAGAAGGTTTCGAAGGACCTCTCGACCTTCTGGAGCATCTTATAAAAAAGAATAAGCTCGACATATGCACGGTATCGCTTATAGAGATAACCGACCAGTACATCGAGCACATAAACAAAATGGAAGAGATGAATCTTGAAATCTCTGCCGAATTTCTTGTGGTTGCTTCCAACCTTCTTTATATCAAGTCAAAGGCACTTCTGCCCAAACATGACGAAGAAGACGACAGCGAGGACATGGCGGCAAGCCTTACGGAAGCGTTAAAAGAAAGAGCCAGAATGAAGATAATATCCGAAAGGCTCAGAACCATGCAGTTTGACGGCACTTTCCGCTACTTCAAAGAGGAAGAAAAGATTCCTCCCAAACAGCAGGAAAACCGTTTTGAAAGTCTTGATATATCCAAGCTCTACGAAGCTTTTCTTACAGTAATAGAAAAGACGGAAAGACGAACTCCCCCTCCAAAATCCAACTTTACGGGTATAGTGGGCAGGGAGAGTGTGTCGGTTAAAACATCGGCAGGCACACTTATAACAAGGCTCAGAAAAGACAAAAAGCTCCGTTTTGAAAAGGTGTTTGAAAGTGCACGACACAAAAACGAAGTCGTGGCAATCTTCCTTGCAATACTTGAGCTTATGAAATTAAATCAGATTCTCGCCTACGAGGAGGACGACAGAATCCTCATCCGACTCGGCGATAATGTAAGCGAAAACACAGAGGAGATATTATCTAATATCGCAGGTGACTTAAATGAATAGAAAACCTAAAGCCATACTCGAGGGCATACTCTTTGCAACGGGCGAAGCTGTACCTGTAAAAAGACTTGCCGAAGTAATGGACATGACAGAAAAAGAGATAGACACCCTCATGGGTGAAATGGCAACTGAATACAACAAATCCTCAAATCGTGGAATACACCTTACAAGGCTTGAGGACAGTTGGCAACTCTGTACCAAGAGAGAATACTACGACTATATACATAAACTCAAAGAAAAATCCCGCAGAGCAGCACTTACCAATGCAGGTCTTGAAGTTCTTTCGGTTGTGGCATACAATCAGCCTGTAACAAGAAGTGCCATTGAGTTTATCCGCGGTGTTAACTCCGACGGACCTCTAAATAACCTCGTGGCATCGGGACTTGTACACGAAATGGGCAGACTCGATGCTCCCGGAAGACCCATACTCTTTGGTACTACGGAAGAATTTTTGCGTTGTTTTAACCTTTCTTCACTCACGGAGCTTCCCGAAGTGGACAAGGAATACAGCTACGAAGGTCTTGCAAACGAGCTCGGCGGTATGCCTATAAACACTATAGAGGCTGACGAAAATCAGATTACAATGGATTTTGAAAATCCCGAATCAACCCTCGAGACTCAGCAAAAGGAAGAATAATATGCTATATGTGATTATTGCTATCATTATACTTCTTGTTTTCACCCTTCTTTTTTCTAAATTCAGAATATCTTTTGAATACAAAAAATATCCGGGTGAAAAACTATATACAAAGCTTAATATTTCGTTTGGTTTTGTAAAATTAA
>JAZLCB010000014.1:0-4893 GCA_045614005.1 Clostridia bacterium | reverse complement strand
TTCTGACCATGTGCGATTATTTTTGAATTTCCCTGCAACGCCCCAACGATTAAATCATTTGCAAACGTTTCGAAAACACCACCATTATTAAATGTCAAATCACCCGCAACACGCACATAAGACGTCGCATCTGCCCCCAGTGTCAAATACCCCTGATTTTCGACATTTGCATCACCAGATATATTTATAACAGGTGCATCGGGCGGAATAGGCAAGGCATGTTGCAAGGCCTTTTTGCAAAAAGGGTGCAATGTTGCGGCAATTTATTTCAAAAACGAAGATTCTGCACGCGAGCTTGCAAAAGATGCAACAGGTTCAAAACTTCTGCTCATAAAAGCAGATATTTCCTCGGAAACGGATACTATAAATGCTTTTGAAGAGGCTGTGCAGGCTTTTGGCACTATAGATACGGTAATAAACTGTGCGGGCGTATCATTTGGCGGACTTATACAGGATACTACCGAAGATACACTTTCGCGCCTTACGGATATCAATATCAAGGGTACATTTCGTGTATGTGCTCTTGCATCAAAACATATGGTTCAAAACCGCAAAGGCAGTATAATAAACATCTCCTCCATGTGGGGCGAGGTTGGTGCTTCCTGCGAGGTTGCATATTCTATGACTAAGGCTGCTGTTATAGGTCTTACCAAAGCACTTGCAAAGGAAGTAGGACCTTCGGGCGTAAGGGTAAATTGCATAAGCCCCGGTCTTATAGATACTCCTATGAATTCGTGCTATACCAAAGAAGACTTAGATGCAATAGCAGTGGAAACCCCCTTGTGCCGTATAGGTGAGGGCGAGGATATCGCCAAGGCGGCTTTGTTTTTGGCAGGGGACGAATCGGATTTTATAACAGGGCAAATTCTTGGTGTAAACGGCGGTTATGTAATATAAATTAACATTGTAACGGGCGTGCTTTGTAAGAAGTAACGCCCGTTTGTAAGGATAATACAAAATTGCCACAAAAGTATACAATTTTGCTTGCTTTAAAGGTTAACAAAATTTATAATAAAGCCGAAAAGGAGGTATTTTTATGGAAAAAACAGATTTTTTCGCAGTTAAGGATTCAAAAACAAAAAGACTTGTCACCGCAGCTCTTATGCTTGCACTCGGTATGATTCTTCCGTATGCTACAGCACACGGATTTGGGATTCAGGGTACAATACTTCTTCCTATGCATATACCTGTTTTGCTTTGCGGATTTTTTGCAGGGCCGTTGTACGGCGCACTTTGCGGACTTGTTCTTCCTGTTTTAAACAGCGTGTGCACAGGTATGCCGGTTCTTTATCCTATGGGTATAATAATGACAGGCGAGCTTTTTGCATACGGACTTGTTTCGGGTCTTCTTCATAAAAAAAGCAACTACAAAGTGGAGTATAAGCATCTTTATCCTACACTTGTTATAGCCATGATATGTGGCAGAATAGTCTATGGTATTATTGCTTCGGCATTGGTGTTTTTCAGCGCAAAAGCTATGAAACTCTCGGTACTTACCGCAGTAGTTCAGGGGCTTCCCGGTATTGTATTACAGCTTGTTCTTATTCCTACCGTGGTAAAATATCTTTCAAAATTTTCTGCAAATCGTTACAGCGAATACGACAAAGCGGTATTTCTTATAAAATCGGGCGAAAAGACTTGTGTTACTGTTAAAGACAACAAAATAACAAGTGCAGAGTCACCGCTGGGCATATCGCACATAATTAAACTTTATGATGAAGGCATGTTAAAAGACTGCTTTGTAGCAGATACAATTATAGGTAAAGCCGCTGCCATGATATTTTCCTACAGCGGAGTCAAAGGTTGCTACGGACATGTTATGAGCAGGGAAGCCTTCGAATGGCTTACACAGCACAATATAACAGCACACTACGGCACGCTTACCGAGATGATACAAAATCGCAAGGGTGACGGAATGTGCCCGATGGAACAAACGGTTAAAGAGATTACAGATGAGGTTGAAGCAATAGAAAAACTCAAAGCAAAGGTTAAAGAACTTTCTTCTAAATAAAAAAAGGTCTGCGAATTTTCGCAGACCTTTTTTATTGCAATTTTTTGCCTTTTAATGTAATTGTCAGCTTTGCTCTGGAATACGCACAATCGCCTTCGTGTGTCATGGATATCTTGCTCTTACCTTGGGGCAATATTAATTCGCCACTCCACGACGGAGTATCCTTTACATATCCTTGCCAGTTTTTGACAACGTATTTTGATCCGTCAAAGGTGAGGATATCATCGGGACATAGAGTTGTATGTATCTTAACAGACGATATTTCGTTTGAAATTGTGGGGTTGACCCAGCACGGTTTTGTAAGCGGAACAATTCGAATTGGTTTCAAGCGGATTTTGTCCGAACCTTTAACCGTTATGTCCACACCCTCTACAGCAGAGTAGTCTATAAGCACCCTGTAGCTGTGATAGAATTTTTGCAGTTCGTTATATGTGGTGTACACAAGTTCTTTTCTCGGCCACACATCAGCAGGGAGTGTTCCGTTCTGGTTTTCATGAAATGCAAAGTATTTCCACCCTGTAAAGTTCACCTTGATAAAGTGCTGTGAGTTACGCTGTACATTCATGGCAAAGTTTCGTAGTGCTATGCAAACCGTAGCACCCGAGCCGTCACCATAGCACCATACACCAAGGGCAGTATTTCCTTTGGAATCGACGGGAGTTTGGAAGCGGTATTCGCTACTTTGTATCGGCTTGTTTTCATCAAGTTCCAGAAGCGTTACCGCAGACGGATTGTCGTAATCCGATGCCGCGTAGAGAGTATCTGTTCTAAAAGATGGTTTTTGGATGTCAAAAGGATTAGTAATCTCGCAGGAGTCATTTTTTCTTTCAAAAATGTTTACGGGATATTTCGCCTCGGTGAGCTCTCCGTTTTCAAGTATTGCACCACATTCGGGTGTTAAAAGATATTTCTTTGTATCTTCGGTTGGCGTGCTTACTTTTTTGTACTCGGCATACTTTTTGAGTATAGCGCAGTATTCTTCCGAACACGGTAAGCTTTTTAATTCATGGAAATGGCGCAAAAATGCAAGCGAAGCACCTGTCGCAAAGATTTTTGAGCATATGTATTCGAGGTCTTCATTACTAAATGGCTCATTTTGCCATATGTCACCGTTGGGTGAGTGTTTGGTAAAGAGGTCTATCCAGCCGAGTTCGGGAGTTATGCCCATTCTGTGAGCTGTCTGCATGTTGTAATTGACATGTGCATCTACATACTGTCTGTGTGCAACCATGGATTCGTCTACCGCACCATAGCGCGAACGAACATACCAGCTTGCTGTGTATGCAGGATTGTAGCAACAGTCAAAAACAGGTTCTCTTTTTATATGACGGAACATTTCGCGGATAAAGTCCGCACCATGATACCACGAGTAGTCCTCACCGTCAAGAATAAAAGCACCGTCTATAGCATCAAGATACATATAGTCTGCGCCGCATTCGTCGTAAAAACGGGCGGTGTTTCTGGCTATCTCGTAGAAAAGCGGTGAACCCACTTTTGCTACCGGTATCATAAAGTATTCTTTGAGCTGACGGACTTTAGCACCTTTTGAATGAATTGCAGGTACAGTACCGCAAGCGCCTCTTTTGGCAAGGGTAAATTTGCCGTCTTTTGCTTCGCTGAATTCCACAAGCTCATCATCTATCCATAGATAGGGAGAATTTACAGACAAATATCCTCGTTTTGCACTCATTCCTTCTGTGGATTCATTGACTGTAAGGAAACTGTCACAATCGGTCATATCTTCTTTAAGAGTAAATTCTCTCAGTGTGTCAAGGTCCTTGTGTGGTATGGGTGTCACATACGAAGATTCATGCACAAGAAAGAATGTATATGTCTGGATTCCTACCTGAATTCCCTCACTGTGAAAGCGGTCTATCAGGCGTTTGAAATCTTCGATTCCGTTAGGGTATATACGCTTGTCAAACTTAAAATCGCCCTGTGTATAGTGACCATAGTGGTGCAGGGTTATTTGATTTATAGAAAATCTTTTGAGCGAGTCTAAGACATCATCTATGTTTTTGTCGGTTACGGTAGTGTTGAATACGGTGTATATTCCTTTTGCTTCGTCGGCAACTTCGTCTGCCCACGGACCGCCTTTTTTGGATATGGGCACTTCGCCCACGGGAACTTCGGAAATAACTTTTTTCTGTATATCACGAAGCTTTGCTATGGGTGCACCTATCACAGCTGCTTTTGCAGGATAAGGACTGCGGTTTGTACTGAAAAGCCCTATGTGAGGATACGCGCGTGCGCAAAGAATTCTATTATCTCCGGGGTGCTCTGTCATGTGTGTGGAAAGAGTCATACCCATAAGACAAGCGCACAGCTTCTCGGAGCTTTCCGCAATTTCGAGGTTAATAAATGCTATGGACAAAAAGTCGGTGCGCGATACTGATTTTAGTGTGAATGTTATGTATTCGTTTTTTACACATACATCAATTTCTGCTTCGGTAGCATCTTCAAATGTAATATGCAATATATTGCTATTTAAAGAAGCTTTTACGGCGTCAACCGTGCTTTTGTCGTTGTTTGTTATGTATGCACACGGTCCTCTTTTTATTTGGCAACAGGCACCGCCTGAAGCAAAAAGAAGATTTTGAGCGTTTTCACTTATTTCATACTTGACATATAAGGTTTCAAAAATCATAGGTATTTCTCCCTGTATTTGCTTCGTATATTGAAATAATATCAAAAATTTCATTGATATTCAATATCCATTTCAAAGAAAAGACTGATACAATATTACTGTTTTAACGACAGCTTTTTTGTTGACGAAAGAGGGCTTGTGTAGTATAATAAATTCATTAAACCAAGGAGAAACAACTATGAAGCTTATTATTGCCGAAAAGCCGAGTCTTGCTTCAAACATTGCCAATTCTATA
>JAZLCB010000013.1:0-7191 GCA_045614005.1 Clostridia bacterium | reverse complement strand
TTTGTTTGCGAAAAGACACTGTTCGATTATTACAAAAAAATATTTGATTCCAAGGGTGTAAATCTTCTTTGCGGAGATAGGGAACTTAGTTGTAACTACCCCGATGATATTGCATATAATGTTAAGGTAGTAGGAAAAAATGTGTTTCATAAATTGCGCCATACCGATCCTGTTCTTAAAGGTGTGCTACAAGACAAAAACTTTATCGATGTGCCCCAGGGTTACAGCGGTTGCAGTATATGCAGGGTTTCGGATAGTGCTATCATAACCGCAGACAAAGTAATACACCACAGAGCCGAGGAAAATGGCATAGATAGTCTCCTTGTATCCGGTGGGCATATTGTGTTAGAGGGGTTTGACTATGGTTTTATAGGCGGAGCATCGTTTAATGCAGGAAGCAGAGTTTATTTCTTCGGCGATGTTTCCAAACATCCCGATTTTTGCAAAATAGATAACTTTTGCAAACAGCACTCGGCAGAAATTATTACCCTTTGTGACGGTCCGCTTACAGATTATGGCGGAGCAATTACTTTTTAATAATTAAATATAATAATACACATAATATTCCCGTAGCAAAAAGACATATCACTGTAGTATGTCCGATGTGCAAAATATAGAAGGTTGTGAGAATGTTGTGTACAAAAATAGTTTTTACTTCCGATACAGGAAATTACGAACATAAATTTTCGGATTTTTTAACGGCACATAAGTTTAAACACAAGGTTTACAGGCACCGGGATTCATCAGAGGTAGAAACAGAAACCGATGATGAGGGACTTTACGATATCTGTTGTGAGCTTTCGCAATATATCAGTCAGCATACAATAAGGGAAGCCATTGCAAATTTTTTATATTCCAACTACAAAGGATGCTTTAACTCAGACGAAATAAATCTTATATATGCCAATGTTTCCAAACGGGATTTTTTAAGTGAACTTCCGGGGCGAATATATGTATATATCAGGACGCAAAATACAATAAACCCATTTGCTTTCTATGTTTTTATGTGCAGGGATATTAACTCCAAAGTGCTCGATACAGCCTGCGACGAAGCAGATAAGCTTTTTGCAGTAAACGAAAATGCGGAGTTTATAGAACTTCTAAAAAGCTTTGCCGTAGTGTCTATGGAAAGCTTTGACAGGGTGGAGCTTACGGCAGACAGCACGGGCATAAGGATATCCTCATGTATGCCCGAAGAGGCGGGAGTCTGTACGGAATACGCCGTAGATGAAGAAGATGTTCTTGCAGAACTTGTAACAATGAATCCCAAACGCATAGATATAACGGGCAAAGAGGAATTTTTAAACAACGAAATTTCTACTGTTATAACAGCAGTATTTGAAGATAGAATACACTACAATTAGCAAAGGAAAAAAGGTTATGAAGCTTGTTTTGACAGCGCTCAATGCAAAATATATACACACCTCACTTTCTGTAAGGTGTCTTTATGCAAATGTAAAAGATATATGTGATGCAACGATAAAGGAGTACACCATAAACGATACCATAGGCGACATCTGTTCGGATATTTTAAGCGAAAATCCGGATTGTGTTGCCTTTTCGTGTTACATATGGAATATTGAAATGGTGCTGAAAGTAAGCTCTGTTATAAAAAAGGCAAATCCTGATATTACAATCGTCCTGGGTGGATACGAAGCAATGTATGAGAGCGAAAAACTCATGCAAGATAATCCTCAGATAGATGTTATCATAAGGGGAGAAGGGGAGATAACTCTTCGTGAGTATATTAAGTCAGGGCTTATTAATGTTGCAGGGTTTACATACAGGCAAAACGGCAATATTATATCCACGCCCAACAGAACAGAGCTTTGCGAGCTCGATAGCTTGCCTTTTGTATACGATGACAGCATAGATGAATACAAAAACCGCATTATATATTACGAGTCTTCGCGTGGGTGTCCGTACAGATGTACATATTGTATTTCGGGCGATAATTCAAAAGTAAGATTCCTTAGCGTGGACAGGGTAAAAAGAGAACTCGACTTTTTTATAGAACACAAAGTTCCGCTGGTTAAGTTTGTAGACAGAACATTTAATGCCAACCCAAAAAGAGCAAAGGAAATACTGCGTCATATAGCAGACCGCGGGGCGGATACCGTCTTTCACATGGAGCTTTCGGGCGATATAATAGACGACGAAATGATAGAAATTGTATCCAAAGTAAAAAAAAGCACCCTCCGTTTTGAAATAGGTGTGCAGACTACAAATCCCGATACTATGAAAGCAATAGAAAGAGATATATCTTTTTCCAAGCTTTCGGATGCGGTAAAAAAGCTCATGGAGCTTGATACTGCTCATATACATCTTGACCTTATAGCAGGACTTCCCGAGGAGGATATTGCATCGTTTAAAAAGTCCTTTGAAGATGTTCTTTCGTTAAAACCTCATGTACTTCAGCTCGGATTTTTAAAACTTCTTAAGGGTTCAAAAATCCGCACTCAGGAAGAAAACTACAATTATAAATACAGTCCGTACGCACCGTATGAGGTAATATCCAATGATTTTGTTTCATATGAAGATTTGTTAGCTATAAAGTGTGTAGAAGAAGCACTCGAAAAATATTACAACAGCGGAAGCTTTGCACATACAATGAAATATCTTTTTGGTAAAGAAAAGTCTATGTTTGACCTTTTTTTAAAAGTCGGCAAGTACATAAAAGAAAGTTTTGTTGTAGGATATGCATTTTCAAGACAGCAACTTTTTGATGTATTGTACGAAGCTGTAAATAGTAGTGATATTTTGTTTATGGAAGAACTGAAAAGGGATTATCTTATGCATTTTCGCGTAGGCAAAAGACCTTATTGGTTCGATGAAGAAGACAAGGCACTTATAGGACGGGTTTATGATATGTTCCGCGACGAAGAACTCAAGAAAGAGCACTTCCCGCAATACTACGATATCCCTGCCAAGGAGATAATGAAGCATATTCACCCCGAGCGTTTTTCAGACGGAATATATATATTTGATTACAAAAATAATTCTGTACAGAAAATAGACCGTTTTTGTTTGCAGTAATATTTTGTCAGCAATTATATCTTGAAAATTGCAATATTTTGTGTTATACTGTAGAACGAAGAAATAACAATTCTTTTTGATTGTTGCGGAGGCATCAAAAAATGATAAAAACAGATACTGTAAAAAAGTTTTTTGCAGACTTCAAAAGCCAACTTAAATCAATTAAATATACCGATATACTGCTTTGCATAATTGTTTCTTTCGCGCTTACATTTATAATGGAATCACTCGGAAGACACTCTGTACCGCTTGCATTTAGCTTTATGATATATCATTTTGGATTTTTTATGTCCAATTTTTCTATAGTTTTGTGCAGTGTGGTAGTGTGCATGTTTTTTAAACGCCGTTATTTTGCACTCAGCCTTATAGGGTTGTTGTGGTCAGGGCTCGGTGTTGCAAATGCAGTAATTCTCACTTACAGAAACACCCCGCTTGCAGCTGTCGATTTTTCTATAGCAAAGACGGCACTTGATATTATGAATTCATATGTCAAGCCTGTGCAGATTGTGTCGTTTTCTGTTATGATAGTTGTGGCAATTATCGTAATAATTCTTGTATTAAAGTTTGCTCCTAAGGTTAAGCCAAACTATGCCGCTGCTTGTGTTTTTCTGGTGGCATCGGGTATTATATGCGCAGTTGCAATGACTGCAACCTACAAGATATACAACAACCCCGAATGTTTTGCAAATCTTCCTGAAGCATACAAAAACTACGGCTTTGTTTACAGCTTCTCGTGTAGTGCGGTAAATCGCGGTGTAGACGAACCCGAAGGCTACTCAGAAGCTATGGTAAAAGAGCTTACCGATAAGCTCGATGCCAATGTGCCCGAATTTGAAAACGCAGCTGTCAAACCCAACATAATATATGTTCAGTTGGAATCTTTCTTTGATGTTAACAGAATGAAAGATGTTGTATATAGCGAAAACCCCATTCCTGTGTACACTAAGTTAAAGGAAGAATGCTCTTCGGGATTTTTAAGAATACCCGGCCTTGGCGGAGGTACTTGTAACGCTGAGTTTGAAGTCCTTACAGGTATGAGCGTAGGTATGTTTGGTACTTGCGAATATCCGTACAAGACAATAACTCTTGATCATACAGCAGGTTCGCTGTGTTATGAACTCAAAGACCTCGGATATTCATCGCATGCCGTTCATAACCATACAGGTACTTTCTACGACAGACATATCAACTATTCAAACATAGGTTTTGATACATTCATTCCTGTAGAATTCATGCACGATGTAGAGCGTAACGCATTAAATTGGGCAAAGGACAAAATCCTTACAGGCGAGATATTCAAATGCCTCAATTCTACAGAAGGACGCGATTTTGTTTTCGGTGTATCTGTTCAGAGCCATGGTAAATACCCCACAGAACCTGTAGATGAAAATCAGCCCATCCGCATAGAAAGCGGTATGGAAGATGTAACTTATAAAGTTGGATTTGAGTATTTTGTAAATCAGCTTTACGAAATGGATTTGTTTGTCGGAGAGCTTGTAGAGGCTGTTAATAACTTTAATGAGCCTACAGTGCTTGTTTTCTATGGTGACCATCTCCCTGCACTTAGCATATCCAAAGATCAGCTCGAAAACGAAGACCTTTTTGAAACCGAGTATGTAGTATATGCAAACTACGAAATCCCCGTACAGGACGAAGATTTGTATGCATATCAGCTCAACTCCAGAGTTACCGAGATGATAGGCTTTAACGGCAACTATATAAATAAGCTCCATCGTTATTACAAGAACGACAAAGATAACCCGCAGTATCGCGATGAACTTCAGCTTCTTATGTACGATGAACTTTATGGCAACAATTATGCCTACGGTTCTGTAGAACACATATCCACTACGGATATCAAGTACGGTATAGATCCGATTTATATAGAAAACATTTCGGTAGGAAATACCGCTACCACCATCAAGGGTACGGGCTTTACGGAGAAGAGCAAAGTATATGTAAACGATGTGCAGAAATCTGCTACTTATGTAGATACCAACACACTTATACTTTCTTCTGTTAAGGCAGATGTCGGTGATAAGATTTTTGTAGCTCAGCGTTGTAGCGATAAGCATATATTAAGTCAGACCGATCCGTATGTTCTGGAAGAAAAAAATATAATTGAACAGTAATTCCACTAAAAAAACGCCTTTTTACTGAAAGGCGTTTTTTTAAGCTTCAAATCATTTATTTGTTGTCGTTGTTTTTGTTTTGCTTGTTGTCGTTATTTTTCTTTTCCTGATTCTTTTTGTTGTCTGCCATTTTTTCTACACCTCTCATAAATTAGCGTTGCGATTAATATTGTCTGCACAAAATATATAAATATACTTTGATTTGGGCTTGTAAAATATTACAGTTTTTCAATTGACATTTTATAACAAAAGTTTTAGAATAGTAATGTTGTGTTCGCTCATATTAGAAGAATAAGATGTATTCTTCTGCTTTTATTTCGAAAGGATAGTATCCGATGTTAGAAAATTTTTTGGTAATATTTCAGCAAATAATAATACTGTTTTTCCTTGTGCTTGCAGGCTTTTTTTGCGGCAAGGCAAAACTTATAAATCAAAATGGTATAAAGACCCTTACAAATGTGGTTTTGTACCTTGCAACTCCTTGTGTAATAATTACATCGTATATTCGCGAGTTTAGTGTGTTGCTTCTTGAAGATTTATTTGTAAGTTTGGGCATGTCTTTTCTTATACACATCGTAGGTATAGTTGTTGCTATGATAATATTTCCTACCAAGAACCGTACAGACAAGTCTACCGTTATGCACTATTCTGTGGTTTTCTCCAATGCAGGATATATGGGACTACCGCTCCAAAAAGCCATTCTTGGCGATATGGGAGTCTTTTTGGGTGCTTCCTATGTTGCAACATTTAATATAATGTGCTGGACATACGGACTGTGGTGTATGAGTAAACAAAGCGGAAGCTTTTCTGCCAAGAGACTTATTAATCCCGGTATTATTTCCGTTATTATAGGAATTATAATTTTTGTGTTTTCCATCAAGGTGCCTACGTGCATAAAGGATGCCCTTGTACAACTCGGAAATCTGAATATACCGGTGCCTATGCTTATAATAGGTTACTATCTTTCCAATTCCGATATAATAGGCGCGTTAAAAGATAAGATGGTGTATCTTGTTAGCGCATTGCGACTTATAGTTGTGCCGCTTTTGTGCCTTGGTATTATGTATCTTATAGGCATAAGAGGAACTATGCTCGTCAGCATGGTTATACCGGCAGCTGCACCTGTAGCAACGGCTACAAGTATGTTTGCATTTCGTTGCGGAAGAGACGAGGAGACTTCCGTTAATCTTGTATCGGTAACTACAGCCTTGTCGCTTATTACAATGTCAATTATAGTAGCGTTCTCGCAAACTATTGCATAATAAAACATCAAAAAAGAACTCTGCAAATTCTGCAGAGTTCTGTTAATTTTACATCTCATATTTCATTATTTCGTTTCCGTCAAAATCTTTCCATACAAACACTCCATTTTCAAGTGTCATGTATCCGTGGTGTGTTTCTTCCTTGGGTATGGAGCAAGATCCGGGATTTATGTATGTGTAGTTTTCGTGCTTGGTACATTTTGCTACATGGGTATGGCCGTGCATAAGGATATCGCCGTTTTGTATTGGCGGAAGATTATTTTCGTTGTATATATGACCGTGTGTCATATATATTAGCTTGCCTTTTTCGCATATCACAGCGTAGTCGGCAAGTATGGGAAATTCGAGTACCATCTGGTCTACCTCGGTATCACAGTTTCCGCGGACACAAAGTATATTGTTTTTGTGTTCATTAAGTATTGTTATTACTTCCTTTGGATTGTAGTCCTTAGGAAGGTCGTTTCTTGGTCCGTGATAGAGTATATCTCCGAGCAGGACCATCTTGTCGGCATTTTCTTTTTTGTATGCTTCTACGACTTTTTTGCAATAATACAAAGAGCCGTGTATATCAGATGCTATAAAGTACTTCATATATATCATTCCTTTCAACGATATAATAGCATTTTTTGCACTAAATGTCTATACAAATTATTGACAAGAAATATTTTTTTGTGATAAAATATTTGCATAGTTTTTTTATAAAAGATTAAAGGAGTTTTGCACATGTGTGGTAATGTCAGACCCGATACGATGGCTCGTAT
>JAZLCB010000012.1:0-5848 GCA_045614005.1 Clostridia bacterium | reverse complement strand
TAACGGTATTGTTACACTTCTTGTTTACTATTTGCTCTTTAATGCACATGCTATGTACTACAGTCAGGCAATGTTTGCATCGGGACATATAAATACATTTCTTGCAATCCTTATGGTGGCACTTATAATAGGCTTTACATGGGCACAGTTCTATATAAACACCATGATTGTTACATTTGATTTAAAGCTCAGAGATATATACAAGAATGCTATTCTCTTTGCAATATCCAAAGCTCCCTTTAACATATTCATAACAATCCTTTGCCTTGCACTCGGACTTGGACTTTATGTTTTATCGCTTCTCATACCTGTTTTGGGAATACTTATGACATTTCTTATACTTTATTCCCTTTTTGGGTTTATAATTGTATTTTGTGTATATCCTACAATAGACAAGTACATGATAACACCTGCTGAAGAATCGGCAGAAATTGAAGAGGAAAAAGAAGAATGAAGTTTGTAGAGATTTTTACAGACGGTGCTTGCAGCGGAAACCCCGGCAACGGCGGTTACGGTGCAATACTCAAATATGGTGATGCCGTAAAGGAAATATCCCAAGGCTACATAACCACCACCAACAACCGAATGGAGCTTCTTGCCGCAATCACTGCGCTCGAAATGTTAAAAGAGCCATGCAAGGTGGATTTGTACAGCGATTCCAAATACCTTGTAGACTCCGTAAACAAAGGCTGGATTGCAAAATGGCAGGCAAACAATTGGAAAAAATCAGGCTCTGAAAAAGCTAAAAATATAGATTTACTCACAAGACTTGTATGCCAGCTCGAAAGGCATGACATACGCTTTTTGTGGGTAAAGGGTCACGACGGCCACGCAGAAAACGAAAGATGCGACACCCTCGCAACTACCGCTGCCAAAAGTGACAATCTTATAGAAGACACCGGCTATATAAGCCAATGAAAGAAGGAAGACACATGGAAAAACACATATATCTTGACCACGCGGCAACTACCGCCGTAAAGCCTGAAGTATTAAGCGAAATGCTTCCCTACTTTACCGAAAACTTTGGAAATGCATCTTCGGTATATGCGCTCGGTCAAAAAAGCAAAGCTGTTCTTAACGAAGCAAGAGCCAGAGTTGCAAAAGCCTTAGGCTGTGAAGATAGCGAAATATACTTTACCGCTTCGGGATCTGAAGCAGACAACTGGGCAATTAAGGGTGCGGCAAGAATGAACCGCAAAAAAGGTAATCACATAATTACCTCCTCGATTGAGCATCATGCAGTTCTTCACACTTGCCAGAATCTTGAAAAAGATGGTTTTGAAGTAACATACCTTCCCGTAGACGAAAACGGAATGGTATCCTTGGAAGATTTAAAAAATGCTATAAAAGATACCACCGTGCTTATAACAATAATGTTTGCAAACAACGAAATAGGCACAATAGAGCCTATAGCCGAGATTGCAAAAATTGCAAAAGAAAAAGGCATACTCATGCATACCGATGCTGTTCAGGCGGTGGGTGCAATTCCGATAAATCTAAAAGAACTTGGTGTGGACATGCTCTCACTCTCCGCACATAAGTTCAACGGTCCTAAGGGCGTGGGCGCGTTATACATCCGCAAGGGTGTTCGTATAGAAAACCTCATCGAAGGCGGTGCTCAGGAAAAAGGCAAAAGAGCAGGAACAGAAAACCTTGCAGGTATCGTAGGTCTTGCAAGTGCTTTGGAAATTGCTACCGAAGCTATGGAAGAAAAGAACGCAAAGCTTATTAAGATGCGTGACTATATAATAGAGAATATGGAAAAGAAAATCCCCTACTGCAGATTAAACGGTCACAGGGTGGACAGACTTCCCAACAATGTAAACTTCTCGTTTGAGTTTATAGAGGGCGAATCACTTCTGCTCTGGCTTGATATAAGCGGTATTGCCGCATCGTCGGGTTCTGCCTGCACATCAGGCTCTCTCGAACCGTCGCATGTACTTCTGGCAATAGGATTAAAGCACGAAATAGCTCATGGTTCTCTCAGACTCACCATTGGCGAAGAAAACACTTACGAAGAGATAGACTATACACTGGATAAACTTTGCGAAATAGTAGCAAAATTAAGAGCGATGTCACCTCTTTACGAAAATATAAAAGGAGGAAATTAATATGTATTCCGAAAAAGTAATGGACCATTTTACAAACCCCAGAAACGTGGGCGAAATTGAAGATGCCAACGCTGTAGGTCAGGTTGGTAACGCTAAATGTGGCGATATAATGAAGATGTATATGAAGATAGAAAATGATATCATCGTGGATGTAAAGTTCAAGACATTTGGTTGCGGTGCTGCCATAGCTACAAGCAGTATGGCAACAGAGCTTGTAAAGGGCAAGAGCATAGACGAAGCTCTTACAATTACAAACAAAGCCGTTATGGAAGCTCTCGACGGACTTCCCGCAGTAAAAGTACATTGCTCCGTTCTTGCTGAAGAAGCTATCAGCGCGGCAATTCAGGACTACTACAACAGAATGGGCATAGACAAGCAGGTAAGAAAATGCGACGGTTGTTGCGAACATTGCGGTCACTAAAATTCATACAAAAAAGGCACTTCAAACGAAGTGCCTTTTTTTAATGCCTGTATATTACTTTTGAACTTCGGGTGGTTTGCGTGTTGCAAAATACGATGCCGCAACGATAAACACAACCGCAACGGGAACATTTACACCGGGAACAATATCGTTTACTATAAGAGTTACAAACGGTGTAAGAACGGGCTTTATGAAATATGATAATGATGCCATCATAGCACCGCCGTGTTCTATTGCCATAAAGTAAAGCATGTGTCCGATACCTGTTACCACAATACCAAGATAGCAAAGCTTTACAAATACGCCTGTTTCCATTGTAGGTGTAACATCAACACCTGTAATAAGAAGTGCTATAAAAAGTACAATACTTCCTGCGAAGAAAGCTACACAAGCCTGAATCATACTGCCGTATTTTTTTACATACTTACGGCACACAACTGTGTACAAGCTGAAAATCAATGCAGAGAATATTGCAAGCATTGCCGAGCCTATGTTTGTACCTGCGGTTATATTTGCACAAACAAGAACGCCTATTGTACCGAGTGTAAGAGCTATAACCTTGTTGCGTGTTATCTTTTCTTTGAGGATAATTGCAGCGAAGATTATAGTAGAAATTGAATTTGCAGAGAAAATAATTGAAATAACTGCAGGAGAATCAGCTTTCTTTACCGCAAATTGAAGTGCAATCATACTTACACAAATAAATATAACACCCCAAAGAGACATCATTGCAAGATCTCTTAAACTTACTTTGATTTTGTTTTTCTTGATTTTTGCTATTGCAAACGGCAAAATAATAAGTCCGCCTATGAAGAATCTCCACAGAGTCATAGCATACGGTGTAATGTCGTTGGCAATAAGTTTGCTTATCGGTTCGAGTGTAACAAAGAAAATTGCAGCAATAACTGCAAGTGTTATTCCTTTTTTCACACAAATCACTCCTTTCTGTCCTGGGACATTATACACCTCTATCAGAATATTGTAAATAATATAATTAAATGCACTTGCTATATAATAAAATATATAGTATAATTATGTGCAGGAGGGATAAACATGCTTTCTTTACCACTCAAATATTTTGAAAGTGCCGCAAAAACGGAGAATTTTTCTCAGACAGCACATACATACGGAGTGCCGACTTCCGCCGTATCGGCAAGTATTAAAAAGCTCGAGGTAAATATCGGTGTACCGCTTTTTGACAGAAGTGCAAACAGAATAAAACTCAACGAATACGGGAAAATACTGCTTCGTGCCGTTGAAACCTCGCAAATCGCATTCAAACAAGCCAGGTCAGATATTAACCGCCGTCTGGAAATCCCCACGGGAGAAATACATCTTCTTATCCTTGCAAACAGACAAAAGGTAAACCGCGTTATACTCGCCTTTAAACAGATGTATCCCGAAGTGCATTTTGTAATAAAACACACCTATCCCGAAAACACCTCGGAAATGAAAAACTACGATGTAATCGTAGCAGGTGATACCGTAGTATCGGAGTACTTTAAAAAGTCGTTCTGGTTTCGTGAGGATGTGCTTCTTGCCGTCCACAAAAACAATCCCCTCTACAAAAAGGATTGTATTGCTACAGAAGAACTCCAAAACCAGAAATTCATTTGTATGCACAAAGGAAGCAGTATACGAATATATATGGACAGATTCTTTACCGAAAAAGGCTTACAGGTAGATACATCAATTGAGTGCGATGACCCAAAATCCTTTGCAAGCTATCTTGAGATGAACCTCGGAATAGCACTCTACCCCATAATCGCCATGGAGGGATATACTATTCCAAATATAAAACTTATAAAAATAGATAATGGTCTGCACCGTCAAACATGCGTTTATACCAACAAAAATGCTTCGCATATAGCAGAGCAATTCAGCGAGATGCTGATTGGGTCATAAAAAAAGAGCTGTGAACCACAGCTCTTTTTTTGTTATCTTCTTGCTCTTTCGTTATTCTTTTTTGACTTGTATATGAGTTTTCCTATATGTTGAGATATGAATGTTTTCTTATTCTTTCCTGCCACATAGCCGAGAGCGTATGCAAGATAAGGAAGAATGATAACAAGTATTTCCATAACAAAAGGTGTTTTAACCTTGTCGAAGAGGAATACAAAAGCAAAATTATAAAGTCTGTATATTGCAAGACCTATCTTGCCTGCAAACTGACCTACTGCAAGCATTACAATGCCTAAAGCAACAAGTGCAAGTGCATCTATAAATCCTCTGTGTCTTTTGTATGTCATACCCTCTGCTTCATCCTGAGATACCGAAGCGTTTACAAGACGATAATCCTTGCCCGAATTCTTCCAACCGCGGGAATAAAGCGAAGTCATGTATATAACACCGGTAACTATGCTGAAAATCCAAAGATTATTCTCGCCGAATACAGCTCCTGCAACGAGCAGAAGTGCAAAAGTTATAATAATACCAAGAAAGTGATCCCCTATTATACTGAGGATAACTTTATTTCTTTTGTTCATAATGCAAATTCCTTTCAAAAAACATTAATACAATTATAGTGCCAATACCGCAAAAATGTCAAGTAATTCTTGACATTTATTCATTAAAATACTATAATTAAAATGTTAATTTATTTTGAACAAGGAGGTAATATTATGATTAAAATTTGTCTGCGCGGTACCGATGTAAAGGAGTTTGAAAACGGCACCACAATTTACGAAGTAGCAAAATCTATTAGTGACTCATTAGCAAGAGCCGCACTCGGCGGCATTGTGGATGGCGAGGTGAAAGAACTTACCTTTGCACTCGAAAATGACTGCGATTTAAATATCATCACCTTTGCAGATGACGAAGGAAAGAAGATTCTCCGTCACACTGCTTCCCACGTAATGGCTCAGGCAGTTAAGAGACTTTTCCCCAATACAAAGCTTGCAATAGGCCCAAGTATTGATGATGGTTTCTACTATGACTTTGATTCTGAAGTTAACTTTACAAACGAGGATTTAAAGGCTATTGAAGCTGAAATGAAAAAGATAGTTAAAGAAAGAATCCGCCTCGAAAGATTCACTCTCCCCAGAGAAGAAGCAATAAAAATGCTTAAAGAAATTGACGAACCTTACAAGGTAGAACTTGTTGAGGAGCTCCCCGAGGGAGAAGAAATTTCTTTCTACAAGCAGGGCGATTTTACAGACCTTTGTGCAGGCCCTCACGCTTTTGATACAAGCGTAGTAAAAGCGTTCAAGCTCATGAGCGTAACAGGTGCATACTGGAGAGGAAACGAAAAGAACAAAATGCTCCAGAGAATATACGCTACAGCATTCCCCACAAAGGATGAACTTAACGAACACTT
>JAZLCB010000011.1:0-4283 GCA_045614005.1 Clostridia bacterium | reverse complement strand
GGGTTTAATCTGTCCGAAATAGTGGTCACCAAGCTCCTGTCCCTTGGGAGGCTTTGCACCAAAGAGAGTTCTTCCTGTAAAGATAAGGTCCTTACGCATATCGTGTGTTTCCTTATCAACAAGGAAGTATTCCTGCTCAGCACCAACTGTTGCTATAACCTTTTTGGAAGTGGTATTGCCAAAGAGACGAAGTATGCGAAGTGCCGCCTTGTCTATCGTTTCCATAGAACGGAGAAGCGGTGTTTTCTTATCGAGTGCTTCTCCACCATATGAACAGAATGCTGTAGGTATGTACAGCGAGCTATCTTTTATAAAAGCATACGACGAAGGATCCCACGCGGTGTAACCTCTGGCTTCGAATGTAGCTCTGAGTCCTCCCGAAGGGAAGCTGGAAGCATCAGGTTCGCCCTTTATAAGCTCTTTACCCGAAAACTCCATAATAATCTTGCCGTCATCGGACGGTGATATGAAGCTATCGTGTTTTTCGGCAGTTACATCTGTCATAGGCTGGAACCAATGTGTAAAGTGTGTAGCTCCTTTTTCGATAGCCCAATCCTTCATGGCATTAGCTACAGCGTTTGCTGTATCCAAAGACATAGACTCACCGTTATCTATGGTGTTTCTTAAATTTTGATATATCTCATCGGAAAGCCTTTCTTTCATTACGGTATCATTAAATACCAGACTTCCGAAAAGTTCGGTAACACTATTCATTATGTATAACCTCCGATATATAAATATGCTAAAACATTATATGTTTTTCTTTTTTATAGAAATAACCTTAGAAAAGATTTCTTTTATCTCGCCAACTCCGAGGATTACGGCACATACAAAGTATACTACCGCACCACCTGCACAGCAAGCCGAAATTCGTAATATAAGCGCCGTTTCCTTTAACAGCACACCAATTCCATTAACGGCTATTGCCATTACGGCTGTGGATATAAGGATTTTTACAACACAAATAATAAAATCTTTTGTTATTATTCCTTGATTTCGGGAAGATGCTATAAAAAACGCCGCAAAGCCCATGATATTTGCAGAGATTGCTGCAGAAAACGCCAATGCTCTGTGATCGAGATTAAAAATCTTTATAAACGCAATACTGAGAAGTATATTTATACTCACTCCTACTCCGGAAATATACATTGGTGTTTTGCCGTCCTGTGCGGCATAGAAAACTCTGTTTGATATCTCCTGAAGTGCATAGCCAACCATACCGATTGAATAATAGAAGAGTGCCGATGAAGTAAGCATTGTAGACTCCGCATCAAACTGACCTCTTTCGTACACAAGCTGTATAATCGGTTTTGACAAAAGAAGAAATCCCGCCATAACCGGCACAATAACGATAAGTGCATATCGGATGCCAGAGCCTGCTATATTAGCAAACTTTTTCTTATCGCCATCGGCATTTGCTCTGGAAAGCGACGGCAGAATAAGATTTGTAATTGCATATGCAAAAACACTTACGAAGATTATGTAGAGTCTGTTTGCATAGTCCAAAGCCGCAACCGAGCCTTTTTGCGCAAGCGAAGAGGCAAGGCGTATGTTTATAAGATTGTTTATAGGTTGCACCCACGAGGACAGTATTATAGGAAGCGCAAGCAGACATATCTTCTTTATACCCTCGTCTTTAAAAGAAAATGTAAACCTGAATCTGTAACCGCATTTTCTAAGTGACGGAATCTGTATAATAAGCTGAAGTGTCCATGATATGAGCATTGCTGCAGCTACGCCTGTAACACCAAACTTATTTTTGAATATAACAAGATACAAAATAAGAAAAGCATTAGAAACCAAGCTTATAACAGACGGGATAATAAATCTGTCAAAAGACTGAAGTATGCCTACAACGCAAAATGCAAGCCCTGTAAATACTATCATGGGAAACAGAATTACTACAAGTGATGATATAAGACTCAGGATATCCGCATCATAGCCACCTGCAATGAGGTTTACAAGCTGACGGGAAAACACAATTCCCAATACCGCAATAAAGGCAGTAAGAATAAGTACAAGGTTTATAAACCTGTTTGCAAGGTCCAGAGCACTATTTTTGTCCTTGCCTGAAAGATACTCATTGAAAACAGGTATAAACGCACTTGTAACCGCAGAACCAAAAGCAATATCGAAGAAAAGAACAGGAATTCTTGATGCACTCGAAAATGCAATAGCCTCTGCGGTTTGTGTACCGTACATTGCTGCTATTAAAATGTCTCTTAGCATACCGCACACTTTGGCAGAAAGCGTTGCAAACACCATAAATGCGGCAGTAAATGCTGTGTTTGTCTTGGTGATTTTCATAAAAAATCTCCGTTAATTATAATGTTTTGATATATTCCTTTACAAGAATTTCCAAAATCTCATCGGGTTCAAGCTTGCTCATGAGATTTCGTGCATTATTGTGGCTGGTAATGTAAGTAGGATCGCCGGACATAATGTATGCAACAATCTGGTTTATCGGATTGTATCCTTTAAGCTCGAGCGCTTCATAAACAACCCTTATTGTTTCTCTTACTCTTGCGGCACTGTCCGATGCCACTCTGATTTGTTGTGTCTTTTCGATATGATCCATATTAACACCCCTTTTTAAATTAATACATACTTATTAATAATATAACACATAAGCAAAACTTTTACAAGTTTTTATTTGCAAAAAACATGCCTTTTTTTGCAGAAAAGACATGTTTTTGGTATTATATTTTAACATTTATCGTTTCGCCCGACTTAACACTATAGAGCGTGCCGTCTACATCGAACCAAACTGTCATAAGAGACGGATTATATACACGAGAACCGTCTGCACTGTAAATAAGCGATAAATACGCGTTGGTATAATCGTATATCTCTATATTTGTAGCATACCATATATCTTTATTGCCCGATATCTTTTTGCAGATTTCTTCAAGATGCTCCCAACGATTTTTCCACTCGAATTCGTGGCTGTGTCCCCACATGAAGAAAAGTCTGGGCTGTCTTCTCGACGGATAAACAGAATCTATATCCATTGCTATAAACTCATCAAAATAATCGAAAATCTCAGGGTTATCATGGTGAGCTGTAGGCATCCACGCATACCAATCCTCGGGCATACTAAAGTCGTTGTTATCCTGCCCGTTTGTGCGTGCATAGGCTATTTCAAGGTCTTTCATATAATTTTTGACCTCATCATATCCAAAATCGCGATTGAACTTTCTTATCCCTGTATCGGGATATGCAAATCCTCTTACGATTATATTGTGTTCCTGTTCAAGGGATTTGCGAGATTCCAAAACATCGGTTATAGCCTCTACGGCTCGCATAGAACCCTCTGCCCTATGATTGAAGCCATGTGCCGCAACCTCATGACCACGATCAAGAATATATTTTTTTACATCGTCTGCTGTAAGAAAATCTTTGTTATTAAATGCTTTTGCAAAATTGAAAGTACATTTCAAACCGTAAGAGCTTATTATATCCGACAGTTTTATATCATACTTAAACCCGTCATCATAGCTCAGTGTAAAGGCTTTTGTTTTACCGCCCGGAAAACGCATAAAATTGTATTTCATGTCAAACACCTTTCTGTCATCTATTCTAACTTTGCAATCGCTTGAATTATTCCATCAGCTATTGCTTCGCCTATCTCTTCGATTTTGTCTTCATCCTGCAACACAGCCATGTCGTCAGGATTGGATACAAATGCTGTTTCTATAAGTATCGAGGGCATGGTCGTTGTACGAAGAACCACAATTTTGGGACTGTCTTTGAGACCTCGATCCGCTAGTCCTGTAGCTTTAAGAAGTGGTTTTAAGACTGTTTGTGCAAGTTCTTTACTTGTAACACCCGAGTATACCTTATCTTCGGTATCTGCATAGAGAATCTCAGTGCCGTTTGCAGTAGGCTCGGTAAACGAATTACAATGGATGCTTACAAAGAAAGTTGCGCCCATTGAGTTGGCAATAGTACTTCTTTCGAGAAGATCTTCCATTTCGCTGGGTCCGAGTTTGACATCCTTGTCTCTTGTCATAACCGCGCTTATACCCTGCGATGTAAGGCAGTCATATACAACTTCTGCTATAGCGAGATTAACTTCGCTTTCATACAAAGCTTCTTCGCCGTCTTCGTCATAGCCTATAGCACCGCAATCCGAACCGCCGTGACCTGCATCAATGACGATAAGTGCATCGCCGTCGGGAATGGTAACAGATGGCTTTGTCACTTCATCTTTAACATTAGAAGATGATGAGTTTTTAGCTTTTATAGTTATAGTCATGGTTGTAGAAGAATACTTTACGCTG
>JAZLCB010000010.1:0-6590 GCA_045614005.1 Clostridia bacterium | reverse complement strand
ATTTCTGCCCCATGCAATGCAGGGTATATAGTCAGATTTGTTGTAGGCTCTGTTTACCGCCACAAGCAGGTCTGTTATCTCCCTGCCAAAAGGAGTTGTGCGGTACACGGGCTTTTTGCACAAAAATCCGTTTAAGTAAATATTGTTTGGATTTTTAAAGCTTGCCTCGTCGGGCGAGGTGTTTATATCCCTTGCAAATACCGTAAGCATAAGCTTGTTGCCCGTGTCGGTGTAGTTGTTGTATGAACGGAATTGTCCAGTTATGTTTACGGTATCACCCTTACTTAGATTTATGTCTTTTATAAGTCTTTCCGATATCGTTACATTTATAAGGTCTGATATGTCACTTAGCCTCAGTACCCTTATTACAAACGAGTAGAAACCCTCGCCGTAAACCTCATGGCTGAACTTGAGGTCTGTTTCCAGAGTACCTGTAAGCTCAACCTCGTTGTTTAGAATGTTATCTGTTGTCATTTTGAAAGCACGCCCTTCCGAATATAGTTATATAATAGTTATATTCAGCCTTGACGGAATTTATAACCAAAATGTGAATGTTTTGTGAAATTTTTTGATGTTCCATTGATATATTGCGTTATAAAGAGTATAATCAAAGTGGAGGTGTTTTTGTGAAAAGATATTTAAAATATATAAAACCACACCTTATATACTTTATTATAGGACCTCTTATGATGATAACCGAGGTTGCGGGCGATGTATTCATGCCCAAACTTATGAGCCTTATAGTAAACGAAGGTGTCAAGGAATTAAGGGATATGTCCTACATAGCAGATGTCGGCATCAAGATGGTTCTTCTTGCCATAGTTATGATGGGCGGCGGCGTGCTTGGCAACTTCTTTGCGGCAAAGGGAGCAATAAGCTTTGGCGCAGATTTAAGACTCGATGTATTTAAAAAGGTGCAGAGCTTTTCTTTCAAAAATATAGATCAGTTCAGTACAGGTTCGCTTGTAACCCGTCTTACAAACGATATAACCCAGATGCAGAATGTACTGAGGATGGCACTTGTTATGCTTCTGCGTTCACCGGGTATGCTCATAGGTGCATTTATTATGGCAATAACCATAAATGCCCGTCTTGCACTTATCATAGCCATAGTTACTCCGATACTTGGCTTTGGAATATTTTTCATTATGAAAAAGGCACTTCCAAGGTTTAATATAATGCAGAAAAAACTTGATAATCTGAATACCGAAACACAGGAAAACCTCACAAATGTCCGCGTTGTAAAATCCTTTGTGCGTAAGGATTTTGAAGAAAAAAAGTTTGGAAAAGCAAACGAAGATTTAAAAGACAGCAGTATCAGAGCCATAAAGATGATGATTTGCACCATGCCTCTTATGACTCTTATGATGAATATCACCACCATTGCGGTTGTGTGGTTTGGCGGCGGCTTTGTAATAAGGGGCGGTATGCAGGTAGGTGACCTTATCGCATTTACTACCTATATTACACAGATTCTCATGTCGCTTATGATGGTTTCCATGATTATACTTCAGGGTTCGAGAGCACTCGCTTCGGCAAGACGTATATCGGAAGTACTCGATACTGTACCCGATATATCGGACGAAAAAGCTTCCTGCCCCGATGCCAAAGTAACAGAGGGCAGAATAGAATTTAAAAATGTATGCTTCAGCTACAATACAGAAAGCGACACCGATGTTCTTACAGATATAAGCTTTGAAATTCAGCCGGGCGAAACTGTGGGTATCCTCGGTGCAACAGGTTCGGGCA
The DNA here is from genome assembly GCA_045614005.1 of Clostridia bacterium. Classification (GTDB taxonomy): domain Bacteria; phylum Bacillota; class Clostridia; order UMGS1810; family UMGS1810; genus RGIG8748. Next base: position 4,841 of record JAZLCB010000010.1, on the reverse strand, counting down.
AAACAAGTATAGTTTCGCTCATACCAAGACTCTACGATGTCAAGTGCGGAAGCGTGCTTGTAGACGGTATAGATGTAAGGGACTACAGCCTCTCTAATTTAAGAGATGGCGTAGGTATGGTTCTTCAGAAAAATGTCCTCTTCTCAGGTACTGTTATGGAGAACTTAAAGTGGGGTAACGAAAATGCCGCCGACGAAGAAGTGTACGAATGTGCAAAACACGCCGAGGCATACGGATTTGTTACCGCAGCCCCCGGTGGCTTTGACAGAGAGCTCGGTCAGGGCGGTGTAAATGTTTCGGGCGGTCAAAGACAAAGACTTTGTATCGCAAGAGCACTTTTAAAGAAACCCAAAATCCTCATTTTAGACGACAGCACAAGTGCACTTGATACCGCAACCGAAGCCAGAATCCGCGAAAGCTTTGCAAACGACCTAAAGGATACTACCAAAATTATAATAGCACAGAGAATATCCTCTGTAATAAATTCTGATAAGATAATAGTAATAAATGACGGTAAACTCGTATCTCAGGGTACACATGCTTCCCTTATAGCGGAAAGCGAAGAATACAGAGATATATACTATTCTCAGATGGAAAGGGAGGGAGCAGAATGAATAAAGAAGAAAAGCTCCAAAGACTTTCCAAAAGGTACTCCGCTTCGGCAAAGGCAATGCCTATGCCAAAAGGACCGGGACACGGCCCGAGAGGCGGTGCACGAGGGGGCAATGTGAGGGGCGGTAAGCCCAAGAGCATAATGCCTGTAATAAAGCGTATATTACAGTATATTTCCAAGGATAAATACAAGCTTATAATAGCTTTTGCTTGTGTTATTTTAGGAAGTTTGTCTTCGCTTGCTGGCGCATACATGCTAAGACCTATCATAAATACCTTCATAGAGCCAAAGGACGGCGTGTTCAACATGACAGGCTTTGCCGTAGCTCTTGCAACAATGGGTCTTGTTTACCTTGTAGGTGTTGTAAGCACCTATACACAGGCAAGACTTATGGTTAGCATATCGCAAAAGGCCATTTCCAAGATAAGAGCAGACCTCTTTTGCAAGATGCAAAAACTGCCTATCCGCTTTTTCGATAAGAACGCTCACGGTGAGCTTATGAGCCGATACACCAACGACGTAGATACCATAGGCGAAATGCTCAACAACACCATAATTCACCTCTTCCAGGGTGTTATGACCATAATAGGTACTCTGGTACTTATGCTTTATACCAATATATGGCTTTCGCTTGTTACACTCGGTATGATGCCTGTTTTTGCCAAGGTTGCCACAGTTATATCCAAGAGAAGCCGTAAGTTCTTTTCACAGCAGCAGGCTTCGCTCGGCGCATTAAACGGCTATATTGAGGAAATAGTTACAGGACAAAAGGTTGTTAAGGTGTTCAATCACGAAGACGAAGCTACAGACGATTTTGAGCTTCTTAACTCCGACCTCAAAGAAAAGCAGATTAAAGCACAGTTTGCAGGCGGTGTCATGGGTCCTCTCATGGGTAACTTAAGCCAGATTAACTATGCTCTTACAGCAGCGGTAGGCGGTGCACTCTGCCTTATCGGTAAGTTTGATATAGGCGGACTTGCGGTGTTTGTAAACTATTCCAGACAGTTCAGCCGTCCTATTAACGAAATATCCATGCAGGTTACAAACATCTTCTCTGCGCTTGCAGGTGCGGAGCGTGTTTTCGCAGTAATGGACGAACAGGAAGAGGAAGACCTCACCGGCAAGAAGCAGGATGTTGTAATAAACGGTGAGGTTACAATGGAAAATGTTTCCTTCGGCTACACCAAGGAGCGTACTATATTAAAGGATATCAATCTCTATGCCAAGAAAGGACAGAAGATAGCCTTTGTGGGTTCTACAGGTGCAGGCAAGACTACCGTAACCAATCTTATAAATCGTTTTTACGATATAGATTCGGGAAGCATAAAGATAGATGGTGTAGATATCAGGGACTATAACAAGGAATTTTTAAGAAAGAATATTGCCATGGTTCTTCAGGATACACACCTTTTCACAGGCACGGTAATGGAGAATATCCGCTACGGCAGACTCGATGCTACCGACGAAGAAGTAATAGAAGCGGCAAAGACAGCGAGTGCACATTCCTTTATTACAAGACTTCCTCAGGGCTACAACACAATTTTAAAAGGTGACGGTGCAAACCTCAGCCAAGGTCAGCGACAGCTTATAAATATTGCAAGAGCTTCCATATCCAAAGCACCCATACTCGTACTCGACGAAGCTACAAGTTCGGTAGATACCCGTACGGAAAAGCATATAGAAAAGGGCATGGACAGACTCATGCAGGATAGAACTACATTTATAATCGCTCACAGATTATCCACAATCCGAAATGCAAATTGCATCATGGTTCTTGAGGATGGCGTTATAATAGAACGTGGTACTCACGATGAACTTCTGGAGCAAAAGGGCAGGTACTACGAACTGCATAGCGGTATGGCAGAGCTTGATTAAAATGAGATTGTAAAAAGCGGACTGTAAAAACAAAGTGTTTTCACAGTCCGCTTTTTGTTATTAATATTTCTTTTTAAGGGTTTTCAGTATTTCTTCTGTTTCATGTACATCATGCCCACCCGAAACAGCTATGTGAGTTTCCATATTTCTATAGAAATCCTTTGTATCGGAGCTATGTATTACAGATAGTAGCCTCATATCCTTTTTTATCTCACTTTCGGGCAGCTTTCGGATTTGCTTTGTTCCGCCCGTGGCTATAACATCTTTTATGCTTCGCATAGAAAACTCGGCAAAGTTTTCTTCGTCATAAAGGCCTGACATCTTAAAGAAGTGTGCGGAAACCTTTATAAGTATTTTGCTATATTCGGTAAGGATTCTGTTTGCAATAGAAGCCATGCGTTTTTCGCTTTTGCTGCAGAATACCGCTTTTGGAAATATAGATTTCATAACGGCTTCAAACTGTCCGCTGTGTTTTCCTTCGCCTTCAAAGCTAAGCACAAGCTTCTTAGGATTGGTTGCATTCAGTATGCTGTATGGCAGACCTACAGAGTAGTAGGTATTAGTGCTTCCACAGCTTAGTACAGAGGAGTCGTGTCTGCTGCTGAAATGACAGAATATCTTACCGCGTACTCGTTTTTCCTTCATTATTTCCGAAAATGAGGCAAGCTGACTGTCGTGACGGCATACAAATATTACATCCGCCTCGCGCAAAAGGTCATCAAGTGATAAGTATGCCTTGGCGTTTAGTGCTATTGCAAGGTTTGTAGTAGCCTCTATACCCGAAGACAAAACACCGCAAATACTAAGGGCATTTGTATCGGAAGAGGTAAGTGCATTTTTGATTATGTTTGAATATACAGCAATTTTATTTTCGTTTCCTATGAACGCGGCTCGCATGATGTCAATCCTTTCGTCAGATAACAATGGGAGATGTGGTATAGTCCATACCTGCTTTTTTTGATGCGCAAAGTGCGGCTATATCAGTAGACAAAATGTCTTTTTTAAGCATTTCGTTCATGGAAGAGTCGCTAACCTTGGTTATTATCTCTATTTTATCTTTGGCATTTTTAAGTATGGATGCTCCCTTTGAGTTTAGCGCCAGTACGCGTGCATAGGATGGCTTGGGCGAATCTGTAATGCCAAGAATTGAGCATAATATCACTCGTCTTATGCGGTGCTCTGTGTATCTTTTTGAAACACAAGAGGATATAAATTCATTTAGATTGCAACTTGTTCTGCTCATTTTTTTGAGTCTTTCGGGCAGACCTTCTTCCATACCCGCTATATTTTTGAGGGAGTTTTCGTCGCAAGTACGGAAAAACCCGAGAATATAGGCGGATATGTTATTTATATCATATATTTCGCCACTTGTACATAGCGAAAATTCACTTGTTTTGTCGCCACTTAGTATCTTTTGCCTTATGGCGGTAGCAGAAGCAAACTCGGTGTTTATTTCGGTATCGTGATAGTTACCTATACGCTTTTCAATATGAACTTTCATGTTTGAATTTATCGCGAGGATACTACTAAGGTACGAAATGCCGAGTGTGGAGTTTGGGAGTGCTATTTCCTTTGCGACATCGCCAAGTACAGCGCGAACAGCGCATTCGCAGGCAGCAGGATATCCCATCCCCGAGGACAGAGCATCTTTTAATGCGGATATATATTCGGGGTCTTCGCTGTTTTTAAGCTTTGCTATTTTCCACAACAGGTCGGTATCTGTACATTCACTTCCGAATGTTATACCGTGCGAGCCTATTGCATCGGCTATTCCGACAGCACCTTTTGCAAATATGTCTGCCGATTGAAGCACATAGCATACAGGAAGTTCTATTACAAGGTCGGCTCCGTTTTCTATGGCGGCTTTTGCCCTTGTCCACTTGTCATATATGGCAACATCGCCTCTTTGAACCATGCTTCCGCTCATGATGCATACTATGGCTTCGGCATCGGTTTTTGCCTTTGTTTGCTCTATTAAATACTTGTGCCCTGTATGAAAAGGGTTAAATTCGCATACAATACTAAAAAAATTCATTATTTACTCCTTTTTTTGAAAAAAAGTATTGACAAAGCACATCGAAGTGTGTATAATATTCAATGTTGACGGAACGCACCATTAGCTCAGTTGGTAGAGCACCTGACTCTTAATCAGGGTGTCCCGGGTTCGAGTCCCTGATGGTGCACCACTAAAAGGCATTCACTCTAGTGAGTGCTTTTTTGTTTTATACGGAAAAGATTAGTACCATTCAGCGTTCGTGCCATGCACTCCGCTTCATGGCAGGGACTCTCGGCAATCATTGAAGAAACATACGGACACCGATTCTATAATCGTTTGATCTCCAAATCGGGAATT
>JAZLCB010000009.1:0-13469 GCA_045614005.1 Clostridia bacterium | reverse complement strand
TACATAGATACAGGAGCGGCAACGGTGTTTCACTTTATTTATCCTGCGTTTGTTGTCCTTCTCGAAGCTTTTGTACTCAAAAAAGGTGTTACCAAAGGTAACCTTGCAGGACTTTTGCTCTGTATAATAGGTATCTGCATGTTCTACACTCCCGGCAAGGAATTGAATGTTACAGGAAGTGTTATTGCTCTTCTTTCGGGTGTTACATACGCGGTATATGTAATGTTTATTACTGTATTAAAGGGCAAAGGCTTATCACAAAGTGCAGTTAACTTTTATCTTTCTCTTTTTAGCTCGGTAATCCTGTTTGTCATATGCTACACAGGAGGCTTCCTTTCGCTCCCAATTAATTTCAAAGGCTGGATATATACATTTGCTTTTGCAGCCATCATAAATGCAGGTGCGGTATCTCTATTCCAACACGGAACATTTATTATAGGCGGTCAGCGTTCTTCGATACTTAGTACATTTGAGCCTGCGGTGAGCGTACTTGTTGGTTGGGCAATACTGAAAGAGAGCCTTACGGTAGCATCAATTGTTGGCGTAGTATTTGTAATTGCAAGTGTATTTGTAATACTAAACAATAAAAATAAGGAGATGTAAAACAAATGCATTATGCATCTTATTTTACTATCTCCACAAAATCAAAAGAGGGCGAATAGTTGCCCTCTTTATTTTTATTATTTTCCTCGTACAAACTTTTTCCATAAAGGTGTTGCCAAGAAGCAACAGATTGCAGATACCAATGCCATTACCGCCCATGTTGCGATAATAGTATTCCAGCTGTACACCTCTGCCATTGCACCCCAGATCCAGCTTGACACAATAGCCGCAAAGGTACCTATAGCGTTTATAAGTCCTGCTACCATGCCGGCTTTGTTATATCTTGTATATGCTCCGGGGATTTCCACGGTATTAAACTGATGGATTGAGCCCATGAAGCTGTTTACAAGTGTAATAAATATTACTATCCATATCATCGACATACTGCCTATAAACATAGCGGAAACCACCACAAACGGTATCGTAAACAAAAACAACATTCCGACTGCATTTGTCTGCATCTTGAAAAAGCGCGGATATATGATTATAACCCAAACCACTGCCACAAAGTTGGCGCAGGTTGTAAGCGTTGTCATTATGCTAGAAATAGCAGGCGATACGTTGTAGCTTTCCATTATCATGGTTGGCATCCAACTTGCTATAGCCACTCCTATAACACTCTTTGCAAGTATTGGTATTATAAGAAGCAGAGCGCCGCTTGTTGCAAACATCTTGAATAAGCTTATCTTTTCGATATTTTCCGAAGTTGTTTTTTCGGCAGGCTTTACTTCCTCTTTTATAACAGCTCTTTTATCGGCATAAGCAGAAGTAATTATAAATACAACCGTTGCAACCGCCATTGCTATGTATGAGAGGGTAAAAAGTCCCTTCCAATGTGATACTACTGCAGCACCGATATAGCTGAAAACATAGCCGAGCGAAACACCCAGCGGAAGAATGTATCTCCACGCATGTCTGTGGTCCTTGTTGACATATTCCGACAATATTCTGAGAAGCGCAGGCCATACACCAAACTGTGCTATACCGCATACTCCGCGTGCTATGAAAATTGTCCAATATGTGGGTGACAGCGACATTGCAACATTTGCAAATATAGTAACAACAGAGCCCAAAACAATTATTTTAAACGGCGATACACGATCCACATAGTAACTGCCTACAATCTGCGAAATGCAGTATGTAATACTAAAGCTTGTTGCTATTATTCCTGCATCGCTCTTGGAAAAATATCCTTCGTTTATAATACCTACAATAGCAGCACTGTAGGCATTTCGTGTAAGTCCGATAATGGTATACGTTAAAAAGCTTACTATTATAAGTATTTGGCTTACTCTCTTGTTTTCAAGATACTTAACCATTACTTTTCCTTCTTTCGTGTGGAAAAAATTGTATTAAACCCTACCTATGATAAACCCTTGTATAAATTATGTCAAGGCTTTTCGCAAAAATAGGGAATGTAAAAAAAGTCCAGACCGCAAAAAGGCAGGAATAACAAAGAATATATAGTGTTAATTAGCTTGTAAATCATTTAAAATTGTCATAAATGTTGAAAAACATCTGTTTCCAGATGTTTTTCTCCAAATATATGCCTTTTTTGCTATTGCCAAATCTCACCGCTCGCAGTACCTAAAGCAGTTGTGTTAATAACGGAATATGTTTTTTGTTGGCTTTTTCACACATTACTTCGTCAAAATGCTCGTAAATACCTCGTATGTACTTGCGCTTTTTCCTCGTACTGAGCAAAAAAGCCTGACAAAAAATTCGCAGAACCCCCAAATCTAAAAATCAGAATTTCCCAAGGCGGAAGGGCGAAGGAATACGAGGTATTTCGAGCCCGACAACAAAGGGGAAAATGATTTTTAGATTTGGGGGCATATCCCGATACTAACACAACTGCTTTCAGCTTCGGGTTATCACTCAAAGCAAGGCACTGCCTTGCTTTGAGCTCGATTTGACAATTCTGAATCATTTTTTCCTATTCCCAAAGGGACTGTAAATTAATTTTTAGGGAAAACCCTGCCTTCGCTATAAGCTGTAATGCCTTTGGTATCATTCCAGATGTATACCTCGAGTTTGTTTCCTCCCGAAACATCTACGCCATCAAATGCAACATTCAAAGTAATATTTGCAGCTATTGAAGCTTCTTTCTTATAAACTCTTACAGTAGAATCGTTGGCAGAATTACGGACTACAAGAAGTGCAGTAAACGCCTTTGCCTGACCTTTGTTTGTAAGGGAAACGCTTGCATTTATAGTGCCCGAAACGGGTAATGAAGTGATGGCAGAATCACCATTTATTACCATATCACCACATTCTATAGCATCTACCTCTGTGGCCTTGGAGAGGATTACATTATCGATGCAGTAAACATTACCGCTTTTGTCTTTGTCTACATCAAACAGCGGAATACCTATCTCTTTAACGGTTCTCTCATCTGCATTAACCATCTCATGAAGTGTATAGTTACCCACTGTCCATCTGTGGTCTCTGCCCTTTATAACCATGGAAAGTCTTGTATATTTATCAGAGCTTAAACCTTCGCAAGCTGTTGCCTCGTGGTTATTTATGTAAGCAGTCTTGCTTCCGCCTCGTGCATAAGCACTCATGGTGAAACTTCCGTCTGCATCCTTTGCTATAGTTACTTTATTGTAATCATTATACGGGCTATTCTCAAGTTTGGCACTTTCTCTCTCTTTTGCCTGAATCATACTGAAAGTGTAACCACTTGCTCCCTCGACAGCAAGCTTTACATCCGCCTGAATTGTGTAATCTGATTTAAATCTTCCGGCATCAAGATCAGTTGCTGTAGCGTAATAGTAACCGCCCAGATCGGTATTTGCAAACTTACCCGAAGCACCAAGCGGCCCTGTCCAGCATCTTCCGGTGGTGCTTATCTTGAGATACTTGTTATCTCCTTCTTTTGTTACCACAAGTGTTCCGTTTTTTCTGTCGGAGCCAAGTGCCCAAGCAAAATTGGAGCTTGATGCTGCTGTCTTTCCTTCGTCATAGCTTTCAAAGTTTTCAAGTACAAAAAGATCCACTGCAAATGTTACCATATAGTCATTTGCTATTTTTGCAGGCACATCATTTTCGTCTTTGTATGTTACGGCAGGAAGGATAAGTGTGTATGCCGGATTTTCAGAATCATCTTTAAAATGTTCTTTGAGCTTAATTTCGTAGGTGTATTTACCTGTGCTGTCGTCCGCTTTTGTAGCATCTGTGAGTCGCTTGACGCTTTCTATTTCCACAGGCTCTCCCTTTGCATCATAAAGCTTTACATTCTTTTTAATTTCAGATGCCATCAGCGGCACATCAAAATCGAGTGTTACTGTGTCGTATGACGCATTCCAGTATGTAGGTCCGTCTATTTCGTATGGTATAAGACGAACTTCTTCTATAACCGGATAAGAAACAACAAGGCTGGTAAATGTTGCTGCGCTTGTTCCGGGATTGAATATAAAAGGAATAGGTTTAACCGCTATCGCAGTAATATCGTGAGTGTAGGTATGGAGATCGCCTTGTGCACCATACATAACCTGCATCTTATCTGCATCATAGTACATAAAAATTCTTTTGGCTTCGCCACTTTTGAAAGTGGATGTTGTACCGGTAAGGTACATACCATATTTATCCGCATTGGATATATAGTTACCGCTGGAACCCTCTGCCTTTGTGGCAGCACCATAGAAGTTTGTGTACTTTGTGCCGGGGTAGTTGGTATACACAGGGTCGCCGTTTGCATCATATTTTGCCACATAAAGCGCTGTATGCTTTGTTCTTCCGTTGGCAGAGGTATTACCGCCTACCGCCATAGAAACCGAGCTTGTTAAACTGCTGCTTCCGATGTTAACGGTGGTAGATGTCTGTGCCAAGCCAAGACCTGCAATATGCCTTGCGGTATCTGCCGTTTCAAAGTTTACATATGCTTCCACATTTATTTTCTTATCTTTTCCTGCTGTATAAGCACTTCTGTAAGCTGTTACGGTTCTACCATCAAAATAATTGGATGCGTTTGCCAAAAGCACTGTCTTGCCACCGGCTAATGTCAAAGAGTTGTTAGAATATGTGGGTTCTGCATCAGAAGAGGAAGCCTTTTTCCAAGGGGATGCAGATGCCTCATAGTTGAAGTTATCTACTGCAAACTTTTTGACAACGATTTTGGCACGATATTCATAGCCAAGAAGCTCTTCGCTGATTTTTAATTTATACTCCGTTTCAAGACCAACACCACCCTGAGGTGTGATGACGTATGTAGCGTTAGTGCCCGCCTTGAGTGGTCTCATAGAAATATATTTGGAGCTTCTCTCCAAAAAGAAATGTTCTGTGTAGTGTGGTGCGGGAGTAGCATCCTTCAAAACTATATCAAGGGTGCTCACGTCCACGGCTTCGCCTTCCTTTGTAAACGAAAGTGCACCGCGAAGCTCTTCTACTGTTATTCTCTTTGAAAGTTCTATTATGATTTCGGTTGTGCTTGCATTTATATTTTCAACTGCAATTGTTTCATCATTGGCATACGATACAGTTACCATAGACAAAAGCATTACAACTGCAAGAAGAACAGATAAAATTCTTTTCATACGGTCTTACTCCTTTAATTACTGTTTTTCTATTACAACAGTTCTCTTTACAGGTTTTGCTATGCTTCTTGCATTTTCTGCCTGTTGCATTAGCTTAGCCCAGTTTGCAGTTTCAAAGTTTTTGGAAGCGTAGTTGGTAGAATCTTCGGAAAAATAGTCAAAAATAAGTTTAACCTGAGTATCTCCGCAAAGCGAACCCAATACTGCCTTTAACTCTTCCGCTGTAGAGTTTGGCCCAATCGCTTCTACATCTTTCAGACCATTGTATTTTCTGTCCCACAAAAAGGCTTCGGTTCTTGCAATTCTTCTGAAAGTTTCTTCGTTAACTGCCTTTTGTAAGTTGATTTCGTACGCTTGCATTGCCTGGATTTGTGCGGGGTTATTTTCATCTATTGCTATGTTAATACCCTCTGCAAGCTCTGCTGCAGTATATGTCTTAGTAAGCGCATTATCACCTATTGTAACGGTGTATGTACCATCTGCAAGACCTGCCACTTTAATGATTTCCTGATTTATATCTTCGGTTATCGGAACATTCCACTCATTTTCAAACTTTTTGTAATGTTTGTTATAAGCAACGGGGATTGCACCTGCAAGGTATTCGTACTCTACCATCGTATCGGAAGAGGAAACGAGCTTAACCTCTGCGTTTTCTGCAGCCACCTTGCGAGAAGAAGCATCAATTTCTACCTTTGCAACTATGGGGTTACCATCCTGCTGCTTTGCAAACTGATATCCCATGTAGAAGCCACCCTGCTCGCTGGGATGAATTCTGTCTGTAGAAGCAATAATTCCACCTGTATAGCCGTTTTCTCTTACGGTGTCCGAAACTTCTGTTGTGGTTGTCCACAGGTCTATAACAGGGATGTCATATTCTGCCGCAAAGTCCTTAAGGGCCTCCATACCATCACCGAGAACAGCATTTGCTCCGGGATAGTAGGTAGTTGTGCTTGCACCTTCAAAATCCGCAAATTCGTCATGAAGGCTGGAAGTTATGAATGTGAGTGAGATTCCCTTATTCAGGAAATAGTCCACAATTGTTTCTAAGTTTGCAAAATAGGTATCGCGCTTTGACTGCTGTAAATCTTTGTCCTGAACATAGGTATCCTTGGTAGAGTTACTTGTCATAGGCACAACAAGAAGGTCATTCATACCAATCATGATTGTTGCTTCGTCTATAGCGCCCGTAGCTTCATTTTCTGCGATATCCCAGTCAATTCTTTCTATAACACCTTTGGTTGTGTTACCTGCAATACCTTTGTTTATAAACACAATGTCCTTGTTTGGATATCTTGTTTGGTAGTAATGCTCTATAGCCTTGGTGTACTGTACGTAGTTGGTAATACTATCACCTATAAATCCAACTCTGATCTGCTCGCTGTCACCGCCAAACTTTTTGTCGGACGCATTTCTTACATGGTTTTTGGAAATAGGAATAAGGTTTGTTGTATCCTTCCAAATAAATGCCTTAATCTTTGCCGTGCCTTCGGGAACCTCGACATCTTGAATATCCTCTACTTCGATCCTGATATCGCTATATGTATATTCGCCTTCTGCCACTGTTTCAAAGGCTTTTAAGCTATCGTCCTCACTATAGAAAGCAACAATAATCTTGTAGGTGCTGCCCTCTCCGAATCTGTTGTCTATGGTAGCGGTTAAATGTGCATATTCTTTGGGATCTATAACGTGGTTTCCGTTTTCATCGCGAAGAGAAAAGGAGCAAAAAACAGAGTAATTTACACTCGCTGCCGTAACACTATCTTCTACACTACGGTCTCCCTCTTTGATGCTTATATCGCAATTATCCAAATCGCCGTTAAACTTAAATTTGGTTTCATACTTTCTATCCTCACCTACCGGAAGCTGTTTGACATGCTTTACAGCTCCGGTTGTCTTATCGGTAATAAGAAGAGTAACAAATCTTCCGCCGGTGATTCCCGCCTCTTTGAGGTCACCTGATATATAAACAGTCCCTTCTGTTTTCGAATAGCTTACTTCGCCCGATACATCTGCAAAAGCAACGCCGGACAAAACAAACAGCATTGTAAGTAATATGCACAATAGCTTTTTCATTTGCATTTCCTCCGAATAAAACATATATTTTATTATAACATATATACATAAATAGTTGCAAGGTTGTTTACCGACAAAACCTACCCAGAAATTAACATGAAAACACACCGCAGAAAATTCTGCGGTGTGTTAATTAAAAAGTTATTTTTAATTTGCTTTTGCTATTACAACAGTTCTCTTTATCGGCTTTGCTGCATCTCTTGCTGCATCCTCCTGCTGTCTTAACTTGTTCCAGTTTTCTACTTCGTACATTTTGGAACTATAGTTATTGGGGTCGCTGCTGAAATACTTTACAAGGTTTTTCGCTGTACCCTCTGAAACACCAAGAATACTCATCAAAGTTTCTGCAGTAGTATCGGTTCCGTAATCGGTAGCATTAAGACCTTTTTTATTAAAATACTGCTGTGTTCTTGCAATCATACGATAAGCGTTCTCGTTTGCAGCCTTTATCTTTTCAAGTTCAAAGGCTGCCTTTGCCTGAACCTGTGCAGGGTTATTAGCATCTATTGCAATGTTAACGCCTTCTGCAAGCTCGGTTGCATCAAACTTTTCGGAAAGGGTGTTTCCGTCTATTGTGATTGTGTACTCGCCTGATTCAAGTCCTGCTACCTTAATGATTTCCTGATTTATATCCTCGGTAACGGGCACGCCCCAGCCTTCCCACTTTTTGTAAGAATCGGTATATGCAACGGGGATTGCACCTGCAAGATATTCGTATTCCACACCCGATGCAGAAGATGTCTTGAGGGTTACATTTGCATTCTGAGTGTTTACTGTGCGCTCGGTGGCATCAATTCCTACCTTTGCAACTATGGGGTTGCCATCCTGCTGCTTTGCAAACTGATATCCCATGTAGAAGCCGCCCTGTTCATCGGGATGAACTCTGTCTGTGCCGGTTACAACAGGACCGGTTTCGCCATACTCTTCGCGTATGGTTGCTGTAACTTCAGTTGTGGGTGTCCAAAGGTCAATAACAGGTATGTCATACTTTGCGGCAAGCTTTTTGAGTTCTTCCATACCTTTACCCAAGATAAGATTTACTCCGTTTTCATAGCCTTCAGAGCTTGCGCCGGTAAAGCCTATGCTGTCGTCATACAAGCTGGATGTAATGAATGTAAGCGAAATATTTGCATCAAGACATTTTTTAATAATTATTTCCAAATCGTTAAGATAAACATCTAACTTTTCTTTCTGAACAGTCTCGTCTGTCATGTAGATGTCTTTTTTGCTGCCATCCATAGGAGCAACTACGATATCGTTCATACCAAGCATAATGGTTGCTTCGTCTATATCTCCGGCAACCTTATCATCTATGATATCCCAGCCTATTCTCTGCTTTAATTCAAGACTCATGTTACCGCCGATACCCTTGTTTACAAACACAATGTCTTTATCAGGATATCTTGTGTGATAATAATGCTCAACAGCCTTGCTGTACTGAGTCTGATATGTAATACTGTCGCCCAGGAAGGCTACTCTTACCTTTTCGGTATCGCCACCGAACTTCATATCCGAAATTTCGGATTCCTGATTTTTCGCAAGGGGGATAATATCCTTGGTATCTTCCCAGAAAAATGCCTTAATCATATCTGTGCCTTCGGGTATTGCAAGTGCAGATATTTCGCCAACCTCGACTTTGATATCCCGGAACGCGAACTCGCCCTGTGCCACAGTGCGGCAGCTAAGGAGTTTTTGGTTTGCATCGTAGAAAGCTACCAATATCTTATATTTTCCATCTTTTCCGTGCTTATTGTCAATGGATGCAACCACTTTTGCCATTTCGCCAGGTTCTATAAAACGGCTTCCGTTTTCGTCGCGAACAATAAACGAATACATGGTGGACTGCTGTGTGTAAGCAGCAGTAACGCTATCTTCAACAGGGTTATCACCCTCACGAATGAGTATGTCGCAATCTGCCAATTCTTCGGCAAACACAAATTTTATCTCGTATTTTTTGTCGTCACCAACGCGCTTCTGAGCGATATACTTTACGCTATCATCTTCCTTATTTTTAATAAGGAGAGTAACATAATTTCCGCTTGCAGCTTCCGTGTTGGATAAATCACCTGCTATGTACACAGTCCTTTCTGTTTCCGAATAGCTTACTTCGCCCGACACATCTGCAAATGCAACGGTGGACAAAATAAACAGCATTGTAAGTAACATACACACTAACTTTTTCATTTGTATTTCCCCCAAATTAATATGTATTATTATAGCATATATGGGTGTTTGTATCAATAACCAAATATGAATTATTTATACCCAAAAAATAGCATAAAAAACGCACCGCAAAAATTCTTTGCGGTGCGTTTAAATAGCCAATAGGCAGATTATTTATTCATAGCTTCCTGAATTTTGGCTGCTACTGCAACAGTCATTTAAGCCTATGGGTTGTTACCTGCACCGATAAGTCCCATAATTTCAACACATACGCCCACTTCGTGGTCTTAATTGGGGGATGCGGTATTGCCAGAGCCTTGATAAAGCAAGAAATTATTATGTACATAACTTTCCGATTAGTTATATAAATCCTTGTGTTCTATGCATACATTATATCAATTTCAAAATTCCGAACTTATCACAATTTTATTAAAAATCAGATATTTCATACGTGAAATCTATGCATTCATTGTGCACATCGTCAAATACATCAAATACCTTTTTCATATATTCTTTCCATTCATCTGAAAACGTTTCAGTTCCACTAACAACTACATGTAATTCATACTCGCAATAATCCCTCATGCAATCCCAAAGCGCATCTAAATTTTCACCATAAAAATCCGGAAAATCAAATGTCTCTTTTATGATTTTGTGTATATCACTAAAATATGTTGCTTTGCTAAAATCTAATTTTAAAATTCTCATGTCGGTCTTTCCCCCTTTTATCTCACTTCCACAAAAGTTGCATAATGATCATACGTTACAAACATTAATCCGTCATTAGAAAAGAGTAGTCTTTCAGAATTTCTTTTTCCGGACACATAATTTATATCTGCCTCATACCAAACTCTGCCTTTCTCAGATGGTAGATGACCATTCTTGTTGAAATATTGTCCGCCAAATATCATATGATTTTTTGCCACCATATCCAAAGTGTTCTTTCTTGGGTTCCATCCCAGTTTTGATGCATCGTTTCTTGACAAATAGTATCCGGGTAATTTAGCATTATACTTCAAATGCCAATCTGCACCGTCTGTTCCTCTAGTGGTTACCTCGCCTGCAAATAATGATTTTAGTCTTTCAATTCTGCAACGGCATCCAAAGTGCAATGGCGGTGGTGGCTTCACAACCTCATCAATCGCATAAATTGTGCCGTGTCTTTCCTTACACAGAATACATATTCTGTTATCTATTATTGCTACCCAATGTTTCCATTTTTCACTGTCGCGAATAATTATCAATCCTTTCTGAATTTTATATTGATAATTTAATTGTAACAGTCAAAACGAATTATTTCGCCTACTCATTCTAAAAAAGTTAATCCCCTCATCGTGATTTTACTCAAAATGATGGGACTAATTGTTTTTAGCTGACAAAGCATTAAACAATCTAATTATACAGTAATGTACACGGTTTGTCAAAAGCTATTTTTGATTCGAATACAACATGATATGAAAGGATGTCAACCTCTCCTGTTACCTTTGGTGGTGAAATAAATTAAACTTAATATTTGCAATTGCGGAATACTTTTATGAACCAAAAAAATACGGAGCTGTTTTTAGCCGGCTCCGTCTATACATTATAAATTGAGTAATTGTTTTTTCTTTGCGTCAAATTCTTCTTGCGTTATGATACCATTATCAAGTAATTCTTTAAATTTTTTTAGTTCATCTGCATTGCTTGATTGTTGAAGTATAGGAGCTTCCATACTTTGGAAATCTGTTTTTTGAATTTGAAAAGTCTTGATTAAATCAGACAAACCTTCAAAAACATCATCTATATTTTCAATAAGCCAAAAATGAACTCTTCCGGAAGATGTTGAAATAGTAATGCTCGACATCATTCCTTGTCCAACCGCTGAAATTTGATTTAAAGGTAAGTCCACTCTTTTTCCGAAATTTGATTTTCCTATAACTCTTTTATCAGTTATAGTGATTGCGCATTTGCTCATCATAAATTTAAATAAAATTCCCAGTGATACAAGTAGTATGCCCGGGTAAAACCAAACGGCAACTGTGTTATCTTCATGTAGAGAAAGGCATCCTACAAAATAGTCAAAATAATAAGAATTATCACCCCTGTATTCACTATTATAACAGCAAATCATGGCACAAACGCACATCGCCGTGCCAATAATAAGGAGCCATTTAGCCAAAGAATTCGTTTTGATTTTTCCTACAACAATTGTTTTTTCATCCATTTTAACATTTTCCTTTCTATACCCTCACAACACCTTTACATCCAAACGAATGTATATTTGTTTAATGATATCATAATCATGCTAAAATGTCAATACATCCAAACAGATGTACAAACTTTTTTGGTGGTGATACGATGGCTCTTTATCCCCGAATAAAAGATTTGAGAGAGGATAGCGACTTAACTCAATCTGATATAGCAAAGGTGTTGTTTATAACTCAACAGCAATACTCTCTGTACGAAAAAGGATATCGAGATATACCTACATCTCTTGTAATAGCGCTTGCAGATTACTACAACACTTCTACGGACTATATTTTAGGAAGAACTAACTGTCCTGATACAACCAAAAAATAAATGGTTTTGCATTTCAATAGTTCATATTTTAAATCTGGAACTTTGCATAAAAATAACGCACCGCAGAATTTTCTGCGATGCGTTTTAATCATCATAAGATGAAGTATTTATTCATAGCTTCCTGAATTTTGGCTGCTACAGCAACAGTCATTTAAGCCTGTGGGTTGTTACCTGCACCGATAAGTCCCGTCATTTCTACATATCGAGATTAAGAATGTATAACGATCTCTATATCTTCATTTCCATACTCTTTTGGCAAGTCTTCAAATATTTTCTTAATTTTGTCACCATATCCATTAAATTTTTCATTTAAATATGCGATTCCATAAATATCTACCTTTGCATCGAAGGGACAATACTCTCCATCCAGGCAATCCCATAAAGCATCAAGATTTTCACCATAATAATCCGGAAATCCAAAAACATCTTTCAAATGCTGGTGTACATCATAAAAGCGTTTTATATTTCTAAAATCTAATTTGAAATTTTTCATAACTACACTCCTATCTGATTTCTATAAATGTTATGTAATGATCGTATGTTACAAAAACCAATCCATCATTTGAAAATAGTATTCTCTCAGAATTTCTTTTTCCTGATATATAATTTATATCCGCCTCATACCAAACTCTGCCTTTCTCAGATGGTAGATGACCATTCTTGTTGAAATATTGTCCGCCAAATATCATATCCTCCAAAATGAAATGCACTTCGTGCATGAAATGACAAAGCTGTGCTTTGTCTTGAAATATGTTCGCTCTCGCTCACAATTGAAATGAAATTTGCTACCATAAAAAACATGCACCGCAAGGGTTAACCCTGCGGTGCATTTCAATCATCGTAAGATGAATTTCAATCGCATTTATGCGAATTTCATTGAATAAATAATTTGCTGTACAAATTATTTATTCATAGCTTCCTGAATAGCAACTGCAACTGCAACAGTCATACCAACCATGGGGTTGTTACCTGCAGCGATAAGTCCCATCATTTCAACATGAGCGGGAACGGAGGAGGAACCTGCGAACTGTGCATCGGAGTGCATTCTTCCTAATGTATCTGTCATACCATAGGAAGCGGGGCCTGCAGCCATGTTATCAGGGTGAAGTGTACGTCCTGTACCACCACCGGAAGCAACGGAGAAGTAGCTTACGCCGTTCTCCTGGCACCACTTCTTGTAGGTACCTGCAACGGGATGCTGGAAGCGGGTGGGGTTGGTGGAGTTACCGGTGATGGATACACCGACGTTCTCCAGTCTCATGATAGCAACACCCTCCGGAACGCTGTCGGAGCCGTAGCAACGAACGTCAGCGCGGGGACCCTTGGAGTAGGGAGTTTCCTTAACGATCTTAACCTCTTCGGTGTAAGGATCGAACTCAGTCTGAACATAGGTGAAGCCGTTGATACGGGAGATGATCATAGCGGCGTCCTTACCCAGACCGTTCAGGATAACGCGCAGGGGCTTTACACGAACCTTGTTCGCATTCAGAGCGATCTTGATTGCACCCTCTGCAGCAGCGAAGGACTCGTGAC
>JAZLCB010000008.1:0-2923 GCA_045614005.1 Clostridia bacterium | reverse complement strand
ATTGCTTCTGTCATGCGGTCTTATTCCTGAGAACGAATTGTCACGCGCTGCTGATATTAAGATCAATCCTGCAACTAACGGACCTGTTGTAAATGAATCCTTTGAGACTTCGGTTCCCGGTATTTTTGCATGCGGAAATGTTTTGCATGTTCATGATCTCGTCGATTATGTATCCGAAGAATCGGCAAGGGCAGGGCGGAGCGCCGCAAGATATGTTAAGGCATCTTCTTCCGGATCAGGCCCGGTTATTCAGATAACTAACGGAAATGGTGTCAGATATACCGTTCCTTCGTTTGTAAGAGCAGGTGAACTGGATTCTGATCTTGTTATCAGGTTCAGATCTGTTGGAGTATATAAGGATTCATATATCGATGTAAGTATTGATGGTGTCAGGTCGATACACAGAAGAAAACAGATAATCACTCCTGGAGAGATGGAGCAGGTTATCCTTAAGAAAGATGATCTTTTGAACGTTGCTGAAAATATAAACATTGCGATTACGGAGAGCTGATATGGAGACCAGAGAACTTACATGCATTAATTGTCCTATGGGTTGCCGTATTACCGTAACCATGGAAGGCACTGAGGTTTTAAGTGTAACAGGGAATACCTGTAAGCGCGGTGAAATATATGCCCGTAGTGAAGTTGTTGCTCCTGTAAGAACAGTTACGACTACGATCAAAGTTACAGGCGGAGTTGTTGATCGGGTAAGTTGCAAAACTAAGTCGCCCGTTCCGAAAGATAAGATTTTCGACGTTATGGAAGAGATAGGATCTGCCAGCTGTAGGGCACCTGTAAAGATAGGTGACGTGCTTATTGCTGATTGTGCCGGAACTGGTGTGCCGGTGATTGCGACCAAAGCGGTTATTTAATCCGGGGAAGACACGATTTGAACCTTGATTTGTGTCCAATTCAGACAATGAAATAATTATGCAAATCAAAAAGGGCTGCCTCATTGAGACAGCCCGATTGATTTAAACTTTATGTTCAGTTATCAGGAGTACTCTGCGATAGCAGCAATGACTGCAAGGAAGATGTAGAGAACTACATAAGCTGTAACACAAGAACCAGCGATAAGTCCGCCTAATGAAAGGAACTTACCAACCTTAGCCTTACCGAAGAGCTGTCCGCATTCTTCTGTAAACTTCTTTGCCTTATTAAGACCGATGATACCGAAGATGATTCCGAGGAAACCGAACCATACTGTGCATGCTGTAGCAACAGCAACGATACCCATTACAAGGATGTTTGTTGCAAGACCGGGATCTGAAGGACCCATAACGCCACCCATAGGAGCAACAGGTGTAGGCTGAGCATATACAGGTGTAACGGGCTGAACAGGCTGTACGGGAACTGCCTGGGGCTGAGGTGCAGGTGCCGGAGCAGGTGCGGGTGCGGGTTCAACAGGTGCAGCAGCTACGGGAGCAGCCTCTACAGGAGTAGCTTCAACAGGAGCAGCGGCAACAGCTGCAGCAGCAACGGGTGCAGCTTCGACAGGAGCAGCAGCTACGGGAGCTGCCTCAACGGGTGCTGCAGCAACAGGTGCTGTCTCTACGGGCTGAGCTACTGATTCAACTTTTGTGCCGCAGTTAGGGCAGAAAGCATTACCATCTTCAAACTGTGTTCCACAATTGGTACAGAACATTTCTCTATCCTCCAATATTCATTTAATGAGATAAAGAGATATTAACATTATTAGTATTTGGGTGCAAATATATAATAATGCACAAAAACTGATGGATTATTTGTTTTTGGCGGGTATGACCTGTCTGACACACTCTCTATATTTTATTTAATAAATATAGTAAAATATCTTGTTGAATTTTGCTTGGACCTGTTTTGTGCTTTACGGTTTAAGAGGAAGGTGTTAGGAATAGCCGTTAATGAAGACAGCTGTATTATTGCCTGTTTATAATCCGGACGAGAAGTTCCTTCGCCTTTGTGAAGAGCTGCACAAGCGTGGTTTTAAGGTAGTTGCAGTTAACGACGGCAGCCGTGAGCGTTGTGATGAGTTTTTCAGAAGAGCAGCTGTTTATGCTGATGTCATCGGCTATAAAGAAAATAAGGGTAAGGGTTATGCCCTTAAGCGCGGTTTTGAGTATATCGGCAACAACTTAAGTGAAGAAGTTGATTACATTGTTACTGCTGATTCAGACGGACAGCATGCCATTGAAGATATAGAGCGTGTTGCAAAGCTTACCAGAAAGACAGACACCATCGTTCTCGGCATGAGAGACTTATCTGAGAAGATCCCGATCAAGTCAAGGATCGGTAATGATATGTCCAAGATCGTATATACGATAGTTACGGGTGTTTATCTTCGTGATAACCAGTCCGGTCTAAGAGGTTTCCCGTCCAGACTTTGCATGTGGCTTCAGGATATTCCCGGTAACAAATATGAGTATGAGCTCAATGTCCTTGCAACTGCGCATAAAGAGGGCATGAAGGTCACAGGCATCGACATCAAGACCATCTACGAGAATAACAACAAAAATACCCATTTCAGGCCGATCAAGGATACCATCAGGATCCAGAGATCTTTGTGGGCTTACGGTCTTATCTCAGCATTGCTTTATACGCTTTACATGCTGACTCTTTCGATACTTGTATGGTTCGATATTCCTCATTTTTTTTATTGGACTATCGGCATCTATGTCTGGGTTACTGCCATGCATGCCGTATTGAATGTATTCTCCGCGGGCATCAGACACAGACAGAAGATAAGCGTTATCTATTACATCACATGTTCTATCAAGTACTGCATAGCAACTCTGATAATGATGCTGTTCTACTATCAGGAATGGTTCATGCTGCTAGGCGCAGCTATCTCGCTTTTGGTCATATTAGTGTTAAGCTATGTATTTGGCAGATCAGGAATATTGGGAAAGGTTTAATTTATGGATAAGTGTGATTTTGCATTAGT
>JAZLCB010000007.1:0-8580 GCA_045614005.1 Clostridia bacterium | reverse complement strand
ATGCAGGCAAAACAAGATAAACATTTGTAGAGAGATTCTGATTTCAAAAGCGGCTCTATATTGCCACTCTCAACCATACTTACAAACTGATGGGGATGATACTCCATCTCATCATAAGCGGGGCAAGTTGCGGAGCATTTTCCGCACTTCATACATTTCTTGGGATTTACACCGCTCTGACGGATTAATTCCTCGCGAAGATACTTGGGATTATTCATTTGTATCCTCCTTTACTCCGAGTGCCTCTGCAAGAAGCTCGGTAAAATATACAACGGGGATATCTGCACCGTTTTTAACAAGATTGTACTTACAAAGCGGACAAGCGGTAATTATCATCTCTGCTCCCTGAGCTTTGGCATTATCCACTACAGACTGACTGTTTTTCTTTGCAAGCTCGGGGCTTTCTACGCTTACATATCCGCCACAGCACTCATTGCGCTTTGCAAATATAACAGGTTCTGCACCGAGAGCCTTTATGAAATCTTCCATAATGCTGGGGTTTTCGGGGTCGTCCATCTTCATGACATTACCCGGTCTTAACAAAAGACAACCGTAATATGGTGCAATCTTCTTATCCTTTAAGGGGTTTGTAACCTTTTCCTTTAATGCATCAAAGCCTACGAGGTCACGAAGCATTTCAAGGTAGTGGTAAACCTCTGCTTCGCCGTTATATTCACCTTCGGAAGCCATGTAGCGATTTACCTTGTCGGCAAACTGTTTGTCATTTTGCATGGCATGGTTTGTCTGTTTAATAACATTGTGACAAGCTGAGCATACTGTAACAAGCGGTTGCTCTTTATCTCCTGCTTCCTTTAAAGCACGGACAGAAGAAAGCTTTGTTGCAACTTCGCCGGCTGACATTGTAAATACACCGCCACAGCATTGCCAGTTTTCGATTTCTTCGAGTGTAACGCCCAAAGCTTCTGCCGATTTGTACGCATACATATCGAGGTCTTTTGCTTTGTTCTTCAGGGTACAGCCCGGAAAATAACTAACTTTCATTCTAATACCTCCATAACATACAGGAAACATTCCCATATGACAAACTAATTTATAATTATATGTTGAGTCCCTTTATCATGTCTTTAAGAACCTTTGCACTCTTTTGAAGTGCAGCAATTTCTTCGTCGCTGAGAGGAAGTAATATCTTTGCATGTGCGCCCTTATCGCCTACAACATTTAAAAGGCTTAAGCACACATCATCTATACCGTATTCACCGTTTAACAGTGTAGATACTGTAAGAGTAGTATCAATACCACTCAAAAGACACTTACAGATGTGGCAAACAGAAATAGATACCGCATAGAATGTTGCACCCTTGCGCTGAATAATTCTTGCACCGGACTTACGCATATACTCTTCTACATCGTTTAAAACAAATTCGGGATAAGCTTCCTTTGTCTGGATGGCATCCTTGAATTTTTCGATCGGTACATTGGATATATTTGCAAGTGACCAAGGAACAAAAGAACTGTCGCCATGTTCGCCAAGAACGTAAGCGTGTACGTTCTTCTGGTTTACAGAATAGTACTCGGAAATTCTTGGACGAAGTCTTGCAGTATCAAGCACTGTACCCGAACCGATAACACGCTCTGCGGGAAGTCCTGTGTGCTTTAAGAATACATATGTCAAAACATCAACAGGGTTACTTACGATAACATAGGTAGCATTGGGAGCAACAGGAACAATTTTGTCTGCAATGCTCTTTATGATATCAACATTGCACTGAGCAAGGTCGAGTCTTGACTGACCGGGCTTTCTTGCCATACCCGATGTAATAACAACGATGTCGGAATCTGCAGCATCATCGTAAGAACCTGCATAAACGGAAGTAGGACTGCAGAACGAAACACCCTGTCTTATATCGAGTGCTTCACCTAAAGACTTTTCCTCGTTAACGTCGATCATAACTATCTCAGATGCAATACCCATGACTGTAAGTGTGTAAGCTATTGTAGAGCCTACATTACCGGAACCGATTACTGTAATTTTGTTCATATCTTAATCCTCACTTTTTAAAATTCTTTTGTATATTTATTTTAAAACGGCAAGTGCATCTGAAATGGTTTTTTCCAGCGCTTCTCTTCCGTATTTATCCACTTCTGCTTTGTTCTTTTCGCCGTGAGTAAGACATCCTGCACCGCCGATACACCCGCCGATACATGCCATACCCTCTATAAAGTTGGCATCGAGAACATTTTTGCTCTTTTTAAGAAGTGCTATCTTACATTCTTCTATGCCGTCACAAGCTACCGCCTTAAGGTCAAAGTCTATATCCTGTTCCTTAAGTGCCTGTGCCACAGCATCGGAAAGGCCACCCGAACGGGCAAAAATTCTTCCGAAATAGGATGCATTGTCTAAAACATCTTCTTCGAGAGTTGTGATATCTATATCCTTGCTGTCATAGAGTGCCTGAAGCTCTTCGAAGGTAAGAACAGCATCTATATAGGGTTTTACATCCTCGAGCTGTGCTTCCGCCTTCTTGGCAGTACAGGGTCCTATGAAAACAACCTTGGAACCGGGGTCGGTATCCTTGATATACTTTGCTAGTGTAGCCATAGGCGAAAGGTTGTGCGAAATGTACTCAACCAAATCTGGGAAAGTGGATTTGACATAAGCTACAAACGCAGGACAGCACGAGCTTGTTAAGAAGCCCTTTTCGCTGAGTTCCTTCGATTCCTCCTTGGCAACCATGTCCGCGCCGAGTGCCGCTTCAACAACGGTATAAAAACCAAGTTCCTTTAAACCTTTGATTACCTGACCAAGCTTTGCGTAGGTAAACTGACTCGAAATAGAAGGAGCAACCATTGCATACACCTTGTACTTTTTGTTGTGCTCGCTACCCTTTATAAGGTCTATGGCATCCAGGATATAGGACTTATCCATAATAGCACCAAAGGGACACTGATATACACAGGCTCCGCACGCGGTACACTTGCTGTTGTCTATTGCCGCGGCATTATCATCATTTATGGAAATAGCCTTAATCTTGCAAGCGTTCTGACAAGGTCTCTTGCGGTTAATAATTGCAGAATAAGGGCAAACCTTAGCACACTGACCGCACTCAACGCATTTTGATTTGTCAATATGCGCTACATGGTTGGCATCAAAGGTGATAGCTCCCTTCTTACACACGTCTTCACATCTGTGAGCAAGACAGCCTCGGCAAGACTCTGTTACAACATATCCTGCAGAAGGACATTCATCACACGCGATATCGATAACTTCTATAACGTTGGGATTGGTCTTGTCGCCACCCATAACGATTTTTATTCTTTCTTCTAAAATTGCTCTTTCCTTGTATACACAGCAACGCATAGTTGAGGTTTTGCCGGGAACAATGATTTCGGGTATTTTGAGTACATTTTCAAGCAGGGTATCGTTCCATGCAAAACGAGCAACTTCTCTTAATACCTTGTATTTTAAGTGCTGTACTTTTGTGTCGAATTTTCTCATAGTTCACCATCCTTAGAAATAACTTACTTTTATTTTTTTGCCCATCTGTACGAGGCTCTTGGAAAGCTCCTCCACAAGATTCATCTTGATACTGAAGTTTATGGGCAAATCGGGATTCTGATGTGCCGGATTTATAGCGCGGCCTACATAGAAGTTGATATCTGTTGCTTCTTCAAAGAGAAGCTGACAGATAAGCGATGCACCGTCACGCTTGTAATTCCAATGCTCATACATTTCGTTTTCGCCAAGATAATCCTTTGCATATTCCAGAACCCTGTTTACCGTTATAACACCCTCGGTAACAAGATCTACTCCTTCGAGCTTTGCAATGGGAGGAATATCCGAGCTTTCAAAATTGAGCGATGCCTGAAGCGGCTTTCTTAAATACTTTGCCGCAATGGAAGAGGTTGTTCCTCCGCAGATGATGTGCTTACCCTCTTTTGAGAAGAAGAGTGACATCATTCTGTCACAGTCATCACGGTTGGACGGAGGTCCGAAGAGAATATTCATAGGTTCTCTTTTTCTTATTTTTACAACACAGGCAGTTGCATCGTCTCCGGGTTTCTGTCCGTAGAGCTTGTCGCACTCGTCTATAAGTGCGGTGGACAAATTCTTTGCAGTAAGTCCGGATAATGCCATAAGCTCCATAAACTCGATAATTTCTTCTCGTTTCCAACCAAAGTTGTACGCCATACCGATTCCTGCATGGGGACAACCGTCGCTCATGGCAATGAAGATGTCATTTTCCTGAATGTTGATTTCGCTTTTGTATATTTTCTTTCCGCCGATGTTCATTTCGGTTTTGGGATAATCGTAATTCTTGTTATCTCTTAAAACTATCACCTGCGGATTATCGTACTGGATGATTTCGACAGTCTGATTATTTTTGATCTGCATGATGGTAAATGTGGAATACGCTACACCTCTTAACGAACACACAGGAAGTGTTGCGGCTATTGTTTCTACACAATCTTCTATGGGAAGTCCTGCCGCCATCATGGTAGAAATAATCTTGGAGGTAAGAGTGGAAAGGATGCTTGCCTTAACTCCGCTTCCGAGACCGTCTGCAAGAACTATTACAGTTGAATTTTCGTTTTGTTCAACAATATCCACATGGTCACCGCAGAGCTGTTCTCCGTGGTGATTGATACTTTTCCAGCCGATATCTGCACATAAATCATTCATCCTGTATCGACTCCTTTAGCTTAGCAAGCGCAATTTTGGTTTCTGCAGCTGTTTCACCAAGAAGCGATGCGATTTCCTGAACAATTCTCATCTGCTTGTCTACAACCTTGTCTGCAACCTCTATGGTCTGACGGCTTATAGCCTCTTTCTTTTCGCGCTGTGTTTCTTCATCGGTAACATCACGCATAATGCCGACCAAAAGTCGCGACTCCTTGTCGTATACAACAGACTGCTCAATATAGCGTCTGTATTCTGCAAGATACACTCTTTCGCCACGGATATCTGTGCCTGTTTTTAAAACTTCGGCAAAGAGTTTGGGATCGAGAACGCGGATTATGCTTTCGCCGAGGACATCGGAGCTTGAACGGATGTTCATTATATTTCTTGCAGCTTCGTTTATCTGCTGTACCTCTAATTTTTCGTTAAGAACGATAAGTCCGTTTGGTGTGTTTTTAACGATTGTATCGGAGAAACTCTCAGCTTTATTCTTTAAGAACGGCAAGCACATGGATATCTCTGCCTTGCCCTGGCAGATGGCAATAGCCTTTTCACGGCAGGTGCTGTATCCGCATGAACCGCAGTTTAATTCGTCGGATGGTTTAAACTTTCCCATCTCTCTTAAAACAGTAAATATTTCTGTTTCGGTGGGCATAGCAAGCTTGTGCTCAATATACTCAAACTGCTTTTTGAGGTCGCCGGCTTTGGGGTCGGACACCTCAAAATCATTTTTGCCTGCGTAGTTGGCAATGGTTATATAATCCTTAACCGGAGCTGTTCTGTGATACTTTTCCATAACGGGGCCGCCAATACAGCTTCCTACGCATGCGGACATCTCTATAAAGCATTTGTGTATTTTGCCGTTTTCTATATCGCGGAGCGCATCCATACAATTCTGCACACCATCGAGTGCTATATAGTTGTATCCGGGAGCATCGAGTGCCATTGTCTTTAAAATTCCGCCTGTTGTGGGGAAGAATCTTGCACGGCTCTTTTCGTTGGAATCCATCTCCTGCTTTAACTCTATGTTTTCTTCCTTAAGCCAGTTGGAGAGCTCTTCAAAAGTAAGAACTGCATCCACAATGCCTTCGTAGTGCTCAGCTTCGTCCTTCTTGGCTACGCAAGGACCTACAAACACGGTCTTTGCATTGGGATATCTTTTTTTGATATCAATGCAATGAGCCTGCATGGGAGATACTACATCTGCAAGATACTCGAGCGCAGTGGGGAAATACTTCTGTATGAGCAGGTTGATGGAATGACAGCATGAAGAAATGACGATATCCCTGTCGTCCTCTCGGAGCATTCTCTCGTACTCATTTTTAACGATTGTTGCACCAATGGCGGTTTCTTCTACATCGTAAAATCCGAGTTTCTTTAATGCTTCTCTTACGGATTCGATACCTACTCCCTCGTAGTTGGCTACAAAAGAAGGTGCCATACTTACGATAACAGGATCTCCGCTTTGGAGAAGAACCTTTGCCTTTTCGGTTTCGTCTACAATCTGCTTTGCATTCTGAGGACATACAACAAAGCACTGTCCGCACAGAATACACTCATTGCCGATAATATGTGCCTGATTTCCTGAAAATCTTATTGATTTAACAGGACAATGACGAATGCACTTGTAGCAATTTTTACAATTCGACTTTTTAAGAGTTAAACAATTTGGCATACTCGTCACTTCCTTTCGTTTTTATTGCTTATAAATTTACGCTTTTGCGAGGATTTCGTTTTTGAAGAATTCAACGGCAGTCTCGGGACTTACGGAATGGAACTCTTCGTCAACCATTACGCATACACCCTGCTGACATTTTCCGAGGCAGAATGTTCCGGCAAGCTCTACCTTGTCGGAAAGATTATTTTCGTTTACGAGCTCCTGAAGCTTTTCTACAACCTGACGAGAGCCCTTGATATGACATGAACTACCAATACAAACTGTTACTTTCATTTTCATCCGTTCCTTTCGTTATTTGGGGTCATTTTTGACGATATACACAATACCCCCAATTGTAATTCCCATTGTACCATAAATATTATCAAAAATCAACGATTATCCGCATTTTTGTCATGTTGACAAAAATTTTGTATATAATTGTATATTTATATTATATTTTGCTGATTTCGTGGCAAAAAAGTCGCAAAAAGAGAGCTCAATTTCCCAAAAATTGAGCTCTCAGACTGCCGAAAAAGAACGCACCGCAAAGTGAATATAAAAAATTTAAGCTCATTGGTAAAGAATATTACATCCTTACTAATAAGCTTTTTCATTTATGTAGCTTTTGTCACAAATGCCAAAAGCCGGTATTTTATACACTTTGCTTACTTCGTCATCGCTCATTGCCGTACCTTTGTACTGCCTGCTTCGCATAATCGAGCATAATGCCGAGGAGTGAATGTTTGAAAAATGATGATTACATCCAAGGATAAAAAACAGAATTTTTACGCGGCGGAATGGCGAAGGAATACGAGGTATTTCAAGCCCGACAACAAAGTAAAAATATGTTTTTTGCCTTGGACATCACTCCATGGCACTATGCTCGATTATTGTGTCTGCGTCCATTTTCGTTCATCCTATCAGCGTGTCGACCTTATCGACACGCTGATAGCTCATTTTTCCAAAAAATGAGCTCTTTTCTATTCTTTGTAATCGGGGATTTTATCATTAGTCAAAAGACTACCGAAAGTAACAGCACCTTTGCCGAAACGGCTCTCCAGTTCAAAGGCGGTTTTTTCGATTTTTTCTCTTTTTTCGTCATCTTCCTCCATGGAGAAAAAATCCAACTGAACATCGTCATTTTCCGAAGCGATTTTTACGGCGCGAACGGTAAGTGCCCGCACATTTTTGTCCCAGTTGTGCTTTTCTTTAAAAAGTTCAAAAAGTTTTTCGGCTATCTCGTATGCACTCTGTGTGGGTTTGGCAAGTGAAGTCTGATGTTCTTTTACGGTAAGGTCGGTATCCTTTACCGCTACCGACACCCTGCTTGTCTTCATATCACCACCACGGAGTGAGCGTTCCACTTCGTGGCTTAGGTGGAATATAACACGCCATACCTCCTCGTTATTTACAAGGTCGGTTTTAAGCGTAATTCCGTGTCCTACGCTCTTGGCAGGTGCTTTGTAGTCCTTGTGCATAACGGGCGAATCGTCAAGTCCGTTGGCATACTGCCACAGAGCTGTACCGTGCTTACCAAACTTAAACTTTAAAAACTCACTCGAAGCATTTGCTATATCCCCTATTGTTTTGATGCCGAGCTCCTTTAATTTTGCCAAGGTAGAACCGCCTACACCTATCATGCTGTCCGCAGGAAGATGCCAAATCTTGTCTTTAAAATCCGCCCTTGAAATCTCGGTTACGGCATCGGGCTTTTTGAGGTCGCTTCCGAGCTTGGCAAACACTTTGTTAAAGGAAACACCAACAGACACGGTAAGCCCGAGAGTTTCCTTTACCTCCTCGCGTATGAGGTTGGCTATGGTAACACCGTCACCAAAAAGCATACCGCTGCCTGTAACATCAAGCCAACATTCGTCAAGTCCGAAAGGTTCTATAAGGTCGGTATACTTGGCGTATATCTCCCTTACCTTCTTGGAATAGTAGGAATACTCGCTAAAATGCGGACTTACTATTACAAGGTCGGGACATTTTGCCCTTGCCTGCCATATGGTTTCTGCTGTTTTGACACCCTTTTTCTTGGCTTCCTCGCTCTTGGCGAGAACTATGCCGTGACGGTTTTCCTCACTACCGCACACGGCAACGCATTTGCCCTTAAGTTCGGGATGAAGCATACATTCAACCGATGCATAAAAATTATTAAGATCACTATGAAGAATAACCCTTTCCACAATAACCTCCGAAATTCGTTATATATAAATTATGCATCAAAATCCGCGTTAAATCAATGTGAAAAACGAAATTTTGTCATATACCGACAGGCTTGTCG
>JAZLCB010000006.1:0-2217 GCA_045614005.1 Clostridia bacterium | reverse complement strand
CTATAGTGCCGGGAATACCCATACCTATAGACTTTACATCTTCCATGTCAACGCCCGATTTATCTGCAATATCAATACAGAAATCTGCTATGCTCTTTGTGAATTTTTCGCAACCTGCATTTGCATCTGTAGGAATAGCGGATTTATATATAATTGTGCCATCTTCTTTTACCATTCCGCCTTTTATGGTAGTTCCGCCTATATCAATACCTATATAATACATATCTTTTCCTCCAAAAATTATTTTTCCGAATTGAGCTTCATTTCGCTCATGAGTCTTTCGTTTAATGCTTCTGCCGCGTTGTAGCCCATTCTCTTCTGACGATGATTGATTGCAGCAACCTCGATAACTACAGCCAGATTTCTACCCGGTTTTACAGGGATAGTAAGCGAGGGAACTTTGATACCGAGAAGCTCGGTATACTCTGTTGCAAGACCAAGGCGGTCGTACTGCTTTTTGTCCTGCCATATTTCAAGGTTTATTATGAGGTCTATCTTTTCCATGTTTTTAACGGCACCGACACCAAAGACATTTTTTACATCTACTATGCCTATACCGCGAAGCTCTATAAAGTGTCTTATAATATCGGGAGCACTTCCCAAGAGGGATTTGTCGGAAACTCTCTTAACCTCTACTGCATCGTCGGCTACGAGTCTGTGACCACGCTTAACAAGCTCAACCGCAGTTTCGCTCTTACCTACACCGCTGTCGCCTAAGAGAAGTACACCTTCGCCGTGAACCTCTACAAGAACACCGTGAGTTGTAATACGGGGAGCAAGCTCAATATTTAAAAATGCTATAAGTGCACTTATGAAACGCGAGGTTGCAACAGGTGTTCTGAAAAGCGGGGTGTTGTACTTAGCGGCAAGAGTTTTCATTGTTTCGGAAATCTCTATATTTCTTGTTACGATAACACAAGGTACACCTTTTTCGAAGAATTTTTCGAGTGCTTCCTTTTCCTGCTCGGGAGTGATATGTTTAAGATATGAGGTTTCTACCATACCTATAACCTGAATACGAGTGTTATCAAAATACTCAAAAAAGCCTGTCATCTGCAAGCTGGGTCGGTTAACTTCGTTGTTGCATATGAGTATTTTGTCTGCGTTTTCGGCTTCGTAGATTGTTTCCAGATTAAACTCCTTTATAATTTTGGAAAGCTCAACAGTAAACTTCTGACCATCCATTATATTCACCTCATTTTAGTATTATCATAAAGACATAATTTATCACATTAATCATAGCACAACGCGTAAAATAAATCAATACAATAAAACGGAAAAGATAAAAGTGTGGCTTTATCTTGCTTTTTATATTGCAAAATGATATAATTGTGTAAAATGCGAAAGAGGTGTCACACAAATGAGCTATTCTATAGAAGAATTTGCGCTTCATATGAAAAACTGGAATACACTTTTAAATACACACAAGCTCCCTACATGGGATGAGCTTCCTACCATAGACCTTTATATGGATCAGGTGATTGTTCTTATAAATCAGTATCTTAGCGACTATATTCCATATACAGCGGACACAAACCACACCGTAACTCCTCCTATGATAAACAACTATGTTAAACTAAAGGTAATGCCCGCACCTATAAAGAAAAAGTATTCCAAATCGCACATAGCATATCTTATAATGATATGCTCTCTTAAGCATGCCTTAAGCATACCCACCATGCAAAAAATCCTCCCACTATATGAGGATATAGAAAAGATAAAAGAACTCTATGATGTATTTTGCAAAAACCAGTACAAGGCATTTGCATATATAACAGAAAAGGTATGTGCGGTTTCCGACCCGCTTCTTAAGGAGGCAAACGACAACCCCGACAGAATGTATGACCTTGCTGTACAGATATCCGTAAGTGCTAATGTATTCAAGATGTTATCGGAAGATGTGGCTTCCATACAACACTCCGAACAGTCGGAATAATAATTTAAATTTTTTGTATTTAGGTATAGACAAACAGATTTTTTTATGATATAATGAGTAGCGTTGTGATGCTGTTGTAGCTCAGCAGGTAGAGCACTTCCTTGGTAAGGAAGAGGTCGGCAGTTCAAGTCTGCTCAACAGCTCCAGAAAAAACACCAATCTTGATAAAAGATTGGTGTTTTTTTCATCTAAATCCGTCTTTGACGGAATAAATCCACTATCGTGGATGAAATCTGCTTTGCAGATGAAATCGCGAGAGTAGCGAACGATTTCATTGTTAT
>JAZLCB010000005.1:0-2432 GCA_045614005.1 Clostridia bacterium | reverse complement strand
AGCTTCAACTTCTATGCAATCGGCGGTTCTTCGCTTCTCATCGTAGTTGGTGTTGCTCTTGAAACAACAAAGCAGATAGAATCTCAGATGCTTATGCGTCACTACAAGGGATTCCTTGAATAAGAAATAGGTGGACTTATTATGAAACTCATCATGTTGGGTGCTCCCGGAGCCGGTAAAGGTACCCAAGCAAAATTAATAAGCGAAAAATTAAACATACCGGCAATATCTACCGGTGCTATAATCCGTGAGGCCATCGAGGAAGGAACACAGTTCGGAAAACAAGCCAAAGTCTATATAGACCGCGGTGACCTTCTTCCCGATGAAATGGTAATTGGTCTTGTAACCGAAAGATTAAAAGAAGACGATTGCAAAAACGGCTTTATCTTTGACGGTTTTCCGAGAACATTAAACCAGGCTGTCACCATGGAAGAAAACGGCATCAAGATAGATATGGCATTATCTCTTGAGGTTGAAGATGAGGTTATTGTAGAAAGACTCTCGGGAAGAAGAGAGTGTTCTCATTGCAGAACCCCGTATCACATAGTATCACATCCTCCCAAAAAGGACGGTGTGTGCGATGAATGCGGTGCTCCTCTTATAACAAGAGAAGACGATAACCCCGAAACCATATTATCGCGACTTAAGGTATATCACGAGAAGACAGCTCCTCTTAAAGAGTTCTTCGAAAAAGAGGGTATCCTTAAGAAGATTACCGGTAAGGACACAATCGAAGAGACAACCGAAGAAGTTATGGAAGCTCTTAAGAGCCTGTAATACCGGAGGGCGAATATGATATATATAAAATCGTCAACCGAAATTGCAAAGATGAAGGTTTCGGGAAAGATTGTGCACGGTGCACTTATGGAAGTGGCAAAGCACATTTCTCCCGGAATCTCGACAAAAGAATTGGATAGTATTGCAAAGAAATACATCTTAAGTCAAGGTGCAAAACCGTCATTTCTCGGATACAGCGGATATCCTGCCAGTATATGCGCATCGGTAAACGATGAGGTTATACACGGCATACCATCCGGCAGAATCTTAAAAGACGGCGACATCGTATCTATTGATGTCGGTGCAATAAAGGACGGATACCACGGCGATGCCGCAAGGACATTTGCCGTAGGAAATATATCCTCCGAAGCACAAAGGCTTATAGACGTAGCAAAGCAAAGCTTCTTTGAAGGACTTAAATACGCCCGCCACGGCGAAAGACTCGGCTCCGTTCAGGCTGCCATTCAAAAGTGCGTGGAGGATAGCGGATTTGGCATAGTAAGAAGATATTGCGGTCACGGAATAGGCAAGGACATGCACGAAGAACCCGAAATCCCGAATCACGGCGAGGCAGGACGCGGCATAAGACTTGTCAAGGGTATGACAATTGCGGTAGAGCCTATGATAACATACGGCAGTCACCACACTACTACCCTTAAAGATAACTGGACTGTAGTTACCGTAGACGGCTCACTTGCAGCTCACTACGAAAACACAATCCTTATTACAGACGGCGATCCCGTGCTTCTTACAGCAGGCGATGAGGACATATAATTATGACTTCTCATCTTTTGGAATTTGTTTATATGCTAAACGGCAGAGATGCCGAAAAGTGCTTCATAGTAGTATCCTGCGAAGATAACTTACTATATGTTTGTAACGGCAAAAACCGCAAGGTGACTTCACCTAAAAAGAAAAACCCAAAGCATTTACGCTTTACGGGAGTAAAAGCCGAAGAGCTTTTAAAAAAGCTTTCGGACGGTATGGAAATTACAAACAAAGAGGTAAGAAAATCCGTAAGACGATACCAAGAAGATATACAAGAAATATAAAGGGGGTTTTGTACTTGGCAAAGGAAGATGTTTTAGAATTAGAAGGCACAGTCATTGAGGCACTGCCCAATGCGATGTTCCAGGTGGAATTTGAGAACGGACACAGAATACTGGCTCATATTTCCGGAAAACTCCGTATGAATTTTATAAGAATTCTTCCCGGAGATAAGGTAACAGTTGAGATGAGTCCTTACGATTTGACAAGAGGACGAATCACCTGGAGAGCCAAATAAGATTTTAATTTGCAGTAAATCAATTCATAGATGTTTATTTATTAGGTCAGAGTACAAAGGAGAAACGTACTCATAAGGAGGTAGCCAAAATGAAGGTAAGACCATCAGTAAAACCAATGTGCGAAAAGTGCAAAATAATCAAGAGAAAAGGTAAAATCATGGTTATTTGCGAAAATCCCAAGCACAAACAAAGACAGGGCTGATTAATAAATGCCCATGCTGCATAGCAGCAAAAAACTCATTTAGGCTTATAGCTGTAAGGGAGCGGCTGCACGAACAATAGTTTGTGAACCCTTCGGTTATGAAATATAGTTATTTTGATTATTAAACCAGGAGGTGCAAAAAAGCTAATGGCAAGAATAGCAGGTGT
>JAZLCB010000004.1:0-1451 GCA_045614005.1 Clostridia bacterium | reverse complement strand
ACATCCGAGGGCTTAACCCAGAAGTAGCGTATGCCTTTTTCTTCGTTTTCAAAGGTGAGTCTGCGGTTCTTTTCTTTTATAGATGGGCAGTCATAGCCTGCCTTTTCGAACATTTCGTATACTTTTTCGCCGAGTCTGCCTTTTGGCAGAGCCACATTAACCATTGTTTTCAAGGATTTCTACCCCCTTGCCCGTGAATTTTAAAAGCTGTCTGTATTTTATGTCGGGAATGCTTCGTACAGCAAGCACCTCTGTGCCTATGTCGGTGAGCATCTTTATGTTTTTGGAAAGTGCGCTTATGTCGGCATCTTCGTCGTAGAGGAGAAGAGTGTCTACATCGTACTCCTTGCCCGCACCGTCATAACGCTCGAGCATATCGAGATATACCGCAAAGCCTATGGCATCGGACTTTTTGCCCATACGGCTAAGAAGCTTTCCGTACTGACCGCCCGAAAGAACGGAATCGGCAATGCCCTTTATATAACCCTTGAACACAACACCGCTGTAGTACTTCATGTTGCAGTCTATGGAGAAGTCGAAGTTTATATTTTTAAGGTCGTTTTCTTTAAGGAAGCTGTTTATGGTGCAAAGTGTTTCCACATGAGCCATACATTCATTGCTGAGGTTTGCTTCTTTGAGCGCCTGTATTACGGAGTCGCCCGAGCCGTAGAGTGAGCATATAAGCTCCACCGCGGAGGAGTCTATACCCTCGAGTGAGCAGATACGGCGGATTTCGTGAGAGCTCTTTTCGCCGAGGCATTTTATAAGCTCTTTTTTAACCTTTTCGCTATCGGTTATTTCGGAGAGTATCTGTGATACAAGACCCATGTGCGAAATGTCAAGAACAAAGTCGGAGCTTATTGCCTTGAGGCTCTCTGCGGCAAGCATTATAACTTCGCAGATGTTGTAGAGGTCTATATTTCCTATACATTCAAGACCTGTCTGCATTATCTCCTTGAAGCCGTGGCTGGAGGGGGATACTCTGTATACATTTTCGTTGTAGTATACTTTGTTTAAGGTATCGTCCGAGGAGTTTTTTATTATAGATAAGGTTACATCGGGCTTTAGTGCAAGAAGCTTACCGCCTATGTCCGTAAATGTAATGATACCGTCGGACACGAGGAAGTCCTTGTTGCGTGCGTAGAGATCGTATTCTTCAAACTTGCTCATTTTGTACTGTCTGTAGCCGTATTTGCGGTACAGAGAGCGCAGAGCAAATATTGCCTTTTCGTCATTTTTGATTACTTCTTTATTGAAAGTCATAATATGCAATCCTTTCGTTTCACTTTATCGCTTTATCATTTTAACACGCTAAAGCGATAAAATCAATACAAAAATACTATTTTGGTAAATTTATATAATTTATCTGTGCAAAACACGATAACGCTTGTGTCAGGCGAATAAAACTGCGGAGCAACAGAAAAGTGATATTCTGTACTTCGTACAGAGTG
>JAZLCB010000003.1:0-6127 GCA_045614005.1 Clostridia bacterium | reverse complement strand
AAAAAAGCACCCAAACGGGTGCTTTTTGTAATACTAAACTTATTCTTCTGTTTTAATATCGTTTTCAGAATTTTCAACTTCTGTCGCTACATCCTGAGTTAACTTACCTGTTTCGAAAACTATTTCAAACTCTTCGCCTGTGATTACTTCTTTTTCGAGCAATACATTGGCAACATTTTCAAGTTTATCGATGTTGTCTTTAATTAAACCAAGACACTTGTTGTAGCAATCGGTGATGATTTTTCTAACTTCATCATCAATCTCAGAAGCGACCTTTTCGCTAAAGTTTTTGGAGTGAGCAAAATCTCTTCCGAGGAATACTTCATCAGAGTCACTTCCATAATTGATAGGACCGATGCTGTCGCTCATACCAAACTTTGTAACCATTTGTCTGGCAATAGACGAAGCTCTTTCTATATCATTGGAAGCACCTGTACTGATATCATCAAGTACAATTTTCTCTGCAGCTCTACCGCCAAGAAGTTCGATAATTTTGGAATACATTTCATTTTTAGTAGAGTAGAAACGATCCTCGTTGGGGCGATACATTGTATAACCACCGGTCATTCCTCTTGGAATTATAGAAACCTGATGTACTGTATGTCTGTCGGGAAGAAGTCTTGATACAACAGCATGACCTGCTTCATGGTAAGCTGTAAGGCGTTTCTCTTTTTCTGTGTAACGGTCGCCCTTTTTCTCGGTGCCGACTTCTACTTTAACCATTGCATCGTCTATATCTTCCATTGTAATTTGAGTTCTGTTACGTCTTGCAGCCATTATAGCAGCTTCGTTTAAAAGATTTGCAAGATCGGCTCCGGTAAATCCAACGGTAACTTTTGCCACGGTTTTAAGATCAACTTCAGGAGCGAGTGGCTTATTCTTGGCGTGAACCTTTAAAATATCCTCTCTGCCTTGCATGTTGGGTGTGGATACAACTACTTGTCTGTCAAAACGTCCCGGTCTTAATAACGCTTTATCGAGTATATCAGGTCTGTTGGTAGCTGCGATGATGATTACTCCCTGATTAACAGAAAAACCATCCATTTCAACGAGTAACTGATTTAATGTTTGTTCTCTCTCGTCATGTCCGCCGCCAAGACCTGCGCCTCTCTGACGGCCAACAGCATCTATTTCGTCTATGAAGACAATGCTGGGGCTGTTTTTCTTGGCTTGTTCAAAAAGGTCACGAACACGAGAAGCACCGACACCAACAAACATTTCCACAAAGTCAGAACCGCTTATGCTAAAGAAGGGGACACCGGCTTCGCCTGCAACAGCTTTTGCAAGAAGTGTTTTACCTGTTCCGGGAGGTCCTACCAAGAGAACGCCCTTGGGTATTTTAGCACCAAGTGTTGTAAATTTCTGAGGTGATTTCAAAAATTCAACCACTTCTTCGAGTTCAGCCTTTTCAATATCTGCACCGGCAACATCGTCAAAAGTAACACTGTCTTTATCGGGCACATGCATACGGGCACGACTTTTTCCAAAATTCATGCCACCGGCACCGCCACCCTTGGATTGCTTGATAAAGAAAATCCAGAATCCGATAAAAAGAACAAAGATTATAATAGAAGGCAACATAGTTACCCACCAAGGTGGTTCTGCAGGCTTTTCTATATTAAGTTTTAAAGTACCTGCTTTAACCTGCTTTGAAAGTGTATCACCGGAAACGGCATGCAAAAGCCCACTGGATTGGATTTCGCATGTAACGTTGGTTACTTCACCTTTAATAAGCTTTATTTCTGCTTCGTCTTGAATGATTTTGATTTCCGAAACATTTCCATTCTCGATGTGTTGTACTAATTCTGAAAAAGAGATTTTTGCCGGGCTAGCATCATAATCTATAAAAGAATATATACCAAAAATAACAAGAAGCAAAATAGCATATATTGCAATACCCTTAAAATGTTTTTTCAAAATACGCACCTCCTTTTAAAAGTTAGTTGTTAGTATCTATTTATAAATTTCCTCTTTTAAAACGCCCACAAAGGGGAGATTTCTGTACTTCTGAGCATAGTCCAAACCATATCCTATGATAAACTCATCTTCGTTTTGAGTCACCGCAACATAGTCTGCATCAATTTCAACTTCTCTTCGAGCGGTTTTATCCATAAAGACAGCTGTCTTTATACACTTGGGATTCTTGGATTGTAAGTAGTCTATGAGGTTTTTAAGTGTATAACCACTATCTAATATATCTTCTACAATAATTACATTTTTATTTGTAATATCTAAACTTAAATCCTTTTTAATATTGGTTTTTCTGGTTGTCGTTGTACCATCACCGTATGATGAACACTGAATAAAATCAATATAACAATCAAGCTTTATCTTTTTGATAAGGTCAGTTGCAAACATAAATGCACCGTTTAACACAGTAACAAACACAACTTCTTCGCCATCAAAATCACTGTTTATTTTTTTGGCAATTTCATCAATTGCTTGCGATATTGTTTCGCCTGAAAAGAGCACCTTTTTGCAGAAAGAATCATAATTTATCATATGTACCTCCCAATAAAGTTATCCTAAGTATTTTTTGTGTGTTTTTATTAATTTTAAAATCATCGCTTATTCTTAACGGCAGAACAGCGGCGACTTTATCATTTGCAATAAGAAGAGGGTAGTGGTTTCGCTCGGAAGAAGGAATTTTATTGTCAATATAAAAACTTTTAATTTTCTTATTTCCCTTCATGCCGTACGGTGTAAATACATCGCCGTTTTTGCGGGTGCGGATTTTTATTTTGTCAATTCCTTCGGCGTTAATGTAGAGAACACCATTCTTTTTTTCGTAAGTATCAACAAAATCAAATTTATACGAAGCGCCTGTTTCTTTTATTGTAAGACTTCCCGGTAATGACAGTTCGTATTCGTATTCTGAAACGGAATCCAGCGAATAGGTGAGGCGGATTTCGTCAGAAGTTATGCATATCTTTATTCCGTTGCCAAGGGTAAAAACATTTCCTGTTTTAAGGCTTGAAATTACCGGGTCAATTTGTTTCGACGATACATTGAATGTGTTACCGCACAGCATTGTAATTGCTTGTAAAAAGGCTCTTCTTGCCAATGCAATATGCAGTTGCGAAAATGTGCGCTTTTTGATGGTAACACAGTCTTTTTGAAGATTGATAATATCAAGATTTTTTATTTCATTTTCGAGATATTCGCTTTCTGCACGCACGATTGACGAAGTGCGGATAATGTTATTCAAAACGCCTTCGTTGATTGATTTCATTCTTGGGATAATCTGATTTCGTACGATATTTCGTGCATAATTATCTTCAAGATTTGTAGAATCAACTACAAAATCAATTTTGCATTTTTTGAGATATTGCTCAATTTCCTCACGAGTTGTCTCGATAAGCGGACGAATGACATTTCCGTTAATTGGTTTGATTCCATCCATTGCCTTTGAACCGCTACCGCGTATCAGGTTCAATAATATGGTTTCCACGCTATCGTTTTGGTTGTGTGCTACTGCTATTTTGTTGCATGAATGCTTATCGCAAACCTCTTTAAAGAAATCATAGCGCAATTTTCTGGCTGCCATTTCCTCAGACATTTTGTTTTGTTCGGCATATTGCGGTACCGAAACTTGCTCTGTAACAAAAGGAATGCCTAATTTTTCGGAAAAAGCCTTGGAATGATTTTGATCACGAAGAGCCTCGTCGCCGCGGATTCCATGATTAAGGTGTGCAGCAACGAGCGTGAAACCAAGAGTTGTTGAAAGTTTGCACAAAACATGGAGCAGGGCACAAGAGTCAGCGCCACCGGACAAACCCACCAATATTTTGTCGCCACTTTGTATCATATTGAATTTTTGAATAACAGATAGTATCTTATTATCAAATTCCTTCAAAAAAGTCAACTCCTGCAGTTAATTCTAGAATGCCGGTTCCTGATGCGAAGTATCCAGATCCATAAACTTGGTAAATTCGCCTCTCCAACCCATATCAACGGTTCCGGTGCTACCATTTCTGAACTTGGCAATCATACATTCAACTATATTCTTTCTGTCAGTTTCCTTTTCGTAATAATCTTCTCTGTAGAGGAACATTACCATATCAGCATCCTGCTCTATAGAACCGGATTCTCTGAGGTCACTAAGCATGGGATGATGGTCAGCACGCTGGTCAGGAGCACGGCTAAGCTGCGAGAGCGTAATTACAGGTACAGAAAGTTCTTTAGCCATTATCTTTAAGAAACGGCTGTTTTCGGATACTTCCTGCTGTCTGCCTTCCCGGCTGTTACCTTGTATAAGCTGAAGATAGTCGATTACAACAAGACCAAGTTGGTTTTTCATTTTAAGTCTGCGGCATTTAGCTTTAATTTCCGATACTGTAATACCCGCGGTATCATCGATGTAAATGGGTGCTTTTGAAAGAGTATTTATAGCACCTGCGAGCTTTGCCATGTCGTTATTATCTATATCGGCAGTTTTTAACTTTTCGCTGGATATAAGCGCTTCGGAGCTTAAAATTCTGTTGGCGAGCTGTTCTTTGCTCATTTCAAGACTGAATATTGCAACTGGTACATTGTATCTTACAGCAGCATTTGTAGCTATGTTCAATGCAAAACTTGTTTTACCCATAGCAGGTCGTGCCGCAATAAGAACCAGATCCGATGGTTGAAGACCTGTTGTTCTGAGATCAAGATCCTTAAAACCTGTAGGCACACCTGTGATCTTGGAATTTTGCTTCATAAGTTCTTCAAGTCTGGATAAGTTTTCTGCAAGAACATCCTTTATAGGGAATAAGTCTGTGATTTTCTTGCTCTGAAGAACATCATAGAGCTTGTTTTCTGCGGTATTTAACACTAAAGAAACTTCTTTTTCTGTGTCAAAACACAAATCGGTAATTTCCGTAGAAGAACGAATTAAGCGTCTCAAAATAGCTTTTTCTTCTATTATCTTAATATGGTATTTCAAATTTGAAGTGGTGTTTACCATAAGACATATCTGTGTTATGTAGTCAACACCGCCGATGCTGTCAAAAACATTTTCCAACTCACTTTTGAGCGTTACCAAATCTATAGGAACAGCTTTGTTGGAAATGTTTATCATAGCTTCGTATATTCTTTTGTGCTGTTCAAGATAAAAGTCATCCGGTTTCAGCACAGCCACAACATCTCCGATGCATTCATTATCAAAAATTATTGCACCTAGGACATATTGTTCAGCTTCTAAATTACATGGCATACTGCGTGTTATTTCGTTTGCCATTATCCTCACTCCAATGTTTCAATCAGATTTTTTCAACACACACCTTGATTTTACCAACTACGGAAGGGTAGAGCTTTACATCAATATTAAAGGTGCCGATTTCTTTAATGCCGTCAGGCAGAACAATTTTCTTTTTATCAATAGAAATCGAATGTTGCTTGGAAAGATTGTCTGCAATATCTTTAGATGTTACAGAGCCAAATATTTTTCCGTTGTCGCCGGCTTTTGCTTTTATGGTAACAGTAACGGTTTCGAATTTTTCTTTAAGTGCCTGAGCGTTTTCAAGTTCCTGCTGTTTTTTAAATGCTTCAGAATCTTTCTTTCCTTTGAGATTGTTAAGGTTAGTAGCATTAGCTTCAACCGCATATCCCTTAGGTATAAGGAAATTTTTAGCATAGCCATCGCTGATGTTTTTCTTGTCTCCGGCCTTACCTTGGCCTTTTAAATCTTTTATGAATATTACTTCCATTGTTATTCTCCTTTATATTAATTAGATTTCATTCAGGTATTCATCTATTGCTTTTTTGAGCATTTTTTCAGCCTTATCCATGTTGACTCCTTTTAAATCAACAGCTGCGCTTGTAGCATGCCCGCCACCGCCTAATTTTTCCATAATTATCTGGATATTATATGTGCCCAGAGAACGCGCACTGATAAATACGCTGCTTCCTGAATCACACAGTACAAAAGAACAGGTTACATCGGTTACATTGAGAAGCTCATCTGCAGCTTGTGCGACAATAATGCGCATTCCAACATCGCCTTCTGTACATTTCGCAATTGAAATAGACTGTTTATATGTGGTTGCACTATGCAATATTTCCCACTTTTTGGTAAAGGTATTTATATCTACCTGGAAGAGCTTCTTTATTGTTATAGTATCAACACCGAGTTTTTTGAGGAAAGATG
>JAZLCB010000002.1:0-1729 GCA_045614005.1 Clostridia bacterium | reverse complement strand
TGGGTAAGAAAGTTAACCCGAAACGAATAGAAAAAGAGCCATCGGCATGCCGAAGGCTCTTTAGTTTAGCGTTCAATATTATTTAAAAAGTATGTAATAGCAAGCAGGTCCGCACAACCTCCGGGCGATAAATTTCGTTTTATAAATTCATCATCCATATCTTCAATCCGTCCTCTTTCGTAGGTTGATTGCTTTATGGCATCACTTGCCGCTCGTTTAGCGTATTGTGCACCGGCTTCGCCACCCCTGTGATAGAGATTTGTATCTTTGATGTTTGCAACAAAGTGGAGTAGGGTAATTACCCCTGCATCATTTTGGCTAAGTCCTTGGCTGATAAGCTTTTTGTAATTTGGAAGACCTATTTTCAATACGGATTCAAAGCCTGATGCGGCTTCTCCGCGGATTCCCGTGATTCCCAGCTTTTGGTAGAGTCTGCCTCCTGCAGTTGAAGTATCAGCTTTTTCAAAATCTGTTTTGAGGCTGTCTTTTACAAAGCCGGCACTTTCATTGCAGATGACTTCAGTATTTGCAAATGGTGCTTCTGCTTGCCAAAGTCTACCGATGCTTGCACAGATTAGTCCCAAGGAATATATTGCTCCTTTGTGTGTGTTTACACCATCTGTTGCTTCGTACATGGTTTGTTCTGCGCTAATGCCTGCTTTGCGAAGCGGCAATATTGCCTTGGCATAGCAAAGTTCTCTTGTTTCGTAGCCTATAGCATAGCATTTGTCAAAATAGGGTTTTAGCGAATTGGCACTTTTCTCAAAGAGCTTTACATCCATGTCGCTATGACTTCCGCTGTTTCGGCAATCTACCAAACCTGGTTTGGGTGTAGTGTATACTTCGTCAAGAAGACTTTTTACGGCAAGGTTGGCTATGTACTCTTTGTCTGCATCGAAGAAATATTCTTCCATCATTTTTCTTGTTGCAGATTGTAGGGCTTCTACACTATGAAGTCTGCCTGCTGAGCATTCTCTACCCAGTTTGCCACATACTATACAGCTTCGCGGAGAGCATCTTTCCAATTTGTTTTCGGCGGTGTCTATTACATCCATATCAAAGAGCCTGCCTATAGAGTAGTTCTCTTCGATTTGAGTACAGATTTTCTTGATTTCCGCTGCATCTGCATTGACCGAAAATATTGCTTCGCATCCCGTAACTTTAATTTCGCTATCCTGATATACAATATTTTTGTCCGAAAGTGCATTGCAAAGCAAATTTATTCCTTCAAAAAAGGCGCGTTCTATAAGCGGTGAAGTTTTAATCGGCCCTGCAATATTCATGGTGAAGCTTACTATTGGATAACCGAATTTTTCCAAGATATTCTTTTGTTTTTTTACTCGCTCCTCGCGTGAGGTGAGTACCTCGATTAAAGTCACTTCGGTCATTTTGTACCTCAATATGTTTACAGTATAAGATCGGTTTGCTTCTTCTGATGAGCATCAAGTTTCTTGAGGTTTTCTTCGGCATCTTTGCCTATGCAACCTACCAAGAGATAACGGCGGTTAAAACGGTCATATATAAAGTGGTTTAACAGGTGGAAATTTTCTATCATTCCTGTATGGCTTACATGGATTCTTGGTCCTGTACAGAAGTGGTTTCGTCCGCCTACGGATATGTGATTGTTGTCCACATAGGTTATAGGCAGATTTTGAGATATCATATCATTAACTTTGGTTTCGATTTCTGCAATGTCAAAATCGGGTTTTGTTTCGGGGAACGAAATTAT
>JAZLCB010000001.1:0-9086 GCA_045614005.1 Clostridia bacterium | reverse complement strand
CGCAGGGTAAAACCTCAGGTTAAGAGAACACTTATGAAAGAATATCTGCATTTCTGGTATATATTGGTTATAACCGTTCTTATGTGTTTTCCGGGATATGCCTCCGAGGTGCTTTTGTACAATCTTATGATTGTAAAGGGATTGTCTGCATTCGGTGCAGCTCTTATAGCTATATTCCTTGGCGGACTTATAAGCACACTTCCTTTCCTTATATTAAACATTGTACTATGTGTTAAGAAAAAGAAGTATTATGCTATTGTATTTCAGATAGCACTTATGGAGATTTTAGGACTTGTATTTTTCCTGTACAACCAGATTCAGCTTACAGGGGTTTGATTTTTTATGTTAAGAGTTTCGGATATTAAACTGCCTATAGATTCCAAGCGTACACTTTGCGATGCTGTGTGCAAGGTTCTTTGCGTTATGCCAAAGGATATAGAGGAAATAACTCTTGTAAGACGCTCACTCGACGCTCGCAGAAAAGGGCAGATATCTTATGTACATACTGTACTTGTCCGCATTAAAAACGAAGAAAAAATATTAAAGAAGAATATAAAGAATGTAGAGCTTTATACACATAAGCCCTACAGTTTTCCGTATAAAAATATAAGCTCGCAGTACCGTCCCGTTGTAGTGGGGACAGGACCTGCCGGGCTTTTTTGCGCTCTTATGCTTGCAAGAGCAGGGCTTAAACCGCTTGTCTTTGATAGGGGCGAGTGTGTGGAAAAGCGTATGCAGACTATAGAGAACTTCCGAAGCACAGGCAAGCTCAATTTAAATTCGAATGTACAGTTCGGCGAGGGCGGTGCAGGTACTTTTTCGGATGGCAAGCTCACCTGCGGTCTTAACGATATGCGTATGCGCTTTGTCCTCGATGAATTTGTCAAGGCAGGCGCTCCCGAGGAAATATCGTATCTTGCAAAACCGCATATAGGTACGGATTACCTTCGCAAAGTTGTTAAGAATATGCGCCTCGAAGTAGAAAAATA
The DNA here is from genome assembly GCA_045614005.1 of Clostridia bacterium. Classification (GTDB taxonomy): domain Bacteria; phylum Bacillota; class Clostridia; order UMGS1810; family UMGS1810; genus RGIG8748. The sequence goes on along the minus strand of JAZLCB010000001.1, from coordinate 8,097 downwards.
CGGTGGTAAGTTCCACTTTGATTCTCAGTTTACCGATTATGAAACCACACCATTCGGATACAGAGTGGAGATTACCGATGCTATAGACGGCAGCAAGACATACTACGACACCGATAAACTCATTCTGGCACTCGGACATTCTGCCAGAGATACATATGAGCTTTTGTACAAAAAAGGCATCAAAATGGAGAAAAAGCCGTTTTCCGTAGGTGTGCGAATGGAACACAAACGCGATTATATAAATAAACTCATGTATAAAGACGAGCACTATGCCGATACACTTCCTGCGGCAGATTACAAGCTCAGCTGTCACCCCGATGGCAGGGGAGTGTACACCTTTTGTATGTGTCCCGGCGGTGAGGTTGTGTGCGGTTCATCCGAGACAGATAGCGTTGTAACAAACGGTATGAGCTACTTTGCACGAGATCTTGACAACTCCAACAGCGCACTTTTGGTATCGGTTTATCCCGATGACATAGAGGGCGATGAGCCTCTTAGTGCAGTAGAATTTCAAAGGAAGCTCGAAAGGTCGGCTTTTAATCTCGGTGGAGGCGGATATATTGCTCCCTGCCAGAGAGTAGAGGACTTTTTAAACAGAGTACCCACTTCCGATTTTGGCGAGGTTACACCAAGCTATATGCCCGGTGTACGCGGTGCAAATCTTTGGGATATATTGCCCCGATTTGTAGCCGAGGGATTAGAAAAAGCGCTAAAAGAAATGGACAGCAAGATGCACGGCTTCCTCTTTGCCGATGCTGTTCTTACAGGGGTGGAAACACGCTCAAGCGCACCCCTTCGCATTGTTCGTGATGAAGATATGCAGTCCTCGCAAAAGGGTATATACCCCATAGGAGAGGGTGCAGGCTATGCAGGCGGTATCATGTCTGCGGCAATAGACGGTATAAAGTGTGCAGAGGTTATCTGCATGTAAGCTTGTCACTTTTTTGTGTGTTTTCGCCATTGCTTGACACATATCTTATGCAATGCTAAATTAGAAGTATAATAGGAGGATATGCATATGAAAGCAAATATTTATCTTAATAAACACTTTGAAATTTCCGATATAGACGACAGAATATATTCGTCATTTATTGAGCACCTCGGCAGACAGGTGTATGGCGGTATAGTAGACGAAGTAAGAAGCGTAACCGACGAAAACGGGTTTCGCACAGATGTAATAGAGCTTGTTAAGAAGATGGGGCTTAAGATGGTTCGTTACCCGGGCGGCAACTTTGTTTCCGCACTCGACTGGGAGGATACAATAGGACCTAAGGATAAGCGCCCTGTACGATTTGATGTTACCATGCGTGAAATAGAGGACAACAGCTTTGGTCTTGATGAATTTCTTACATGGGCAGAAATTGCCGGTGTAGAGCCTATGCTTTGCATCAACCTCGGCACCAAAGGTGTGGAAGAGGCGCGCAATATTGTGGAATACTGCAATTTTGAAAAAGGCACTTACTATAGCGACTTAAGAATAAAGAACGGTCATGCCAAGCCCTACGGAGTTAAGCTCTGGTGTCTTGGTAACGAGATGGACGGCTCATGGCAGGCAGGCAAAAAGACAGCTACCGAATACGGCAGACTTGCAAATGAGTGTGCCAAGGTTATGAAGTGGGTTGACCCCACAATAGAGCTTGTCGCTTGCGGAAGCTCGTATTATACCATGCCTACATTTGGCGCGTGGGAGGCGCAGGTACTCGAAGAATGTTATGATAATGTGGACTATATTTCGCTCCACTCATACTATTCCAACGACGAAAACTGCACCGAGCAGTTCCTTGGCAAATCTCTCAAAATGGCAAAATTTATAGAAAAAACCGTTGCCACCTGCGACTATGTGGGTGCAAAGAAAAAGTCCGACAAGATAATAAACATATCCTTTGACGAGTGGAATGTATGGGATAGCGTAAACCATCCCTTGTGGATAAAACCCTGCTGTGAAAAGGGCGAAAAGCGAATCGAGCAGGACTATACCTTTGAAGATGCACTTCTTACAAGCTCCATGCTTATGACTCTTGTTAACCATTGCGACAGAGTAAAGATTTCGTGTATAAGTGAGCTTGTAAATTCCATTGCTCCCATAAAGACCGAGGGCGAGAGCGCATATGCACAGACTATATTCTATCCGTTCTACCTTATGAGTAAATATGCAAGAGGTACAGCACTTAGAAGCGTGGTAGAATGTGATAAATATAACACAGCGGAAATAGAGGACATACCGTATATAGATACCGCATCCGCATGGGATAAGGAAAACGGCAGACTTACCGTTGCTGTCCTTAATCGTTCGCTTACCGAAAGTATAGATGTTAAGATTAATTTTTCGGATTTTGTTATTTGTGGTGAAGCTAAGCATATAGAATTCAGCCACGAGGATTTAAAGGCGATAAACACCGCACAAAATCCTGATAATGTAATTTGCAAGGACAAAGGAAGCATCGCTGTAGAAGATAATGCACTTAGTGTAAACGTGGCAAAGCACTCATTTAATATATTTACATTGGAGTTAAAAGGGGAATAAATCATGTCGCTTTCTCAGGGTAAGCAGGCTGTCATAAAGAGAGCCAAGCTACTTACACAATACAGGTGGACACCGCTTTGCGATGTGCCTATATACAGAAAAAGCCTTGGTAAGACCAAGCTCCCCGCAGGCGAAGAGGTAAAGGGTATGCTCTATTCTTCGCCCGAGCCTACGGATAAATTTGTTGCAGAAAACATTTCTTTCGAAAGCTTTCGCGATATTGTAGCTAATCCACAAAGTGCGCTTTACACCAAGGATCTGGGCGGTCATAACAATTCGTGGGCATATTTTGGACTTGTGTGCAACGGCTTTGTCCGTTATTGCCTCGACATTCCGAGGCGTTATTCCACCAAGAGATGGCCTACCGTACCGGGTATGAATAAGCTCTTTGATGCCGAGTGCTACAAAGTGGAAGACCTCGAAGTAGGTGATGTTCTCTTTGCATTTGGCAGAGGCAGAAACCATGTGGAAATCGTTACAGGTATAAAGTATGATAACGGCAAGGTGCTAAGGGTTGAGGTTTCGGACGGAAACAGACCCACCTGCAGAGAGATAGTATATACTCCCGAAGAATTTTACGAAGAATTCAGGCTCTTTGACTTGTGCCGTTACGACTATGTGGACAGCGTACCGATGCCAAGTGAGGAGGATGTTCATTTCCTTACCAAAGGGCAGAGTGATAAACTCCCTGCAATAGCGCTCGACTTTGGCAACAAAGCCAACTACAGAACAAGCGAAGAGGTGGTTATTTCGGTATTCGGCGAGGGTGAGAATATCATAGAAATTTACCGTGGGGATGAAATTATAGAAAAGGTCACCGTAAACGGTTCGGGCAGTATAGAACGAAAGTTTGACAGAGGTTATTACAAGGCAAAGCTTGCAGATAGTGAAGTGGAATTCTGCGTAACAGAGCCCCAAATAACATATAGCATAGAAGATGGTGTACTTACCGTAAATGCGGATAGCGCAGACGATAAGAGCGAGATACTGTATATGGACTTCCGCGAGAAGCTGCGCGCACCCAAGGGCGCTGACATAAGCGAACTCCCTGTTGAGTCATATAGTGCTTCGTGTGCTCCTCTTGCAAAGCTGGAGGAACTCACCGAGGAAGAAAAGGCTTCGGGAGTGTTTTCAAGAGTGATACCCGAAGACGGATATAACTTTAAGATATATTTTAAAAATAAGTATGGTGTGTGGACTCACACTATGATTTCTTTAGGAACACAGGAGACATAAAAAATGAAATATGTAAATCAGAAAGAGTATCCTTATTGGCTTTATACCACAAGGCTCGACCTTGATGGCGAGGATAGAGAAAAGGGCAAGACTACCACAATAAGCTCTTCGGGTTGCGGTTTGTGCAGTGCCGTTATGGTGGCAGACAGACTTGTGCCGAATTGCAAATTTGATTTAAAGGATGCACAGAGAATTTCGTACGATAATAGCTGTAACCGCCGTCTTGGTACTACATATACAATCTTTGCACCTGTATTTGCAGAGGAAATGGGACTCGAAGTTGAAATGACAAGCGACCCTGAGCGTCTTCGCTATTGCCTCAGAACAGGCGGTGTTGCCGTACTCCACAGCAAAGGAAACAGAGAGGGCTACACAGGCGTTTTCAGTGCTGTAGGGCACTATGTAGTTGCTGTTAACGAAGAACGCGACGGCCGTATAGCTGTGCTTGACCCTTCATATACCGTGGGCAAATACGAAGAGGAAGGTCGCAAAGGCCAAGTTGAGATGACAAAGGATGTAATTGCTCTTTGCGATATGGAAACTATAGTACGCGATACGGAACCTGCTGAGCCGAGTTTTTACTTATTCTGGCGAAAAGGTAAATAAATATGAAAGCAGTACTAAAGAGTATTTCTGTAATAATAACCATACTTGTTCTTGCAAGGTTTCTTGCTTTGTTTAGCTTTGTCGGAGCTGAGTTTGGTTTTGTAACAAAAGTCGGCTCGTTTGTATCGGGATGGCTTTTGGGTATTGTCGGATTGATAGTGAATATATGGCTGTCCGAGGGCATATGCGAATTGTGGAAAGAAATTGACTTTTTCCGTGCATGTGCGGTTTTGTGTGCGGTTGTACTGCTTCTTGATTTGTTTGTGCTGTATATAGTGGCACAGATATAAAAATAAGGGAATGTAAATTAATTTTCCGAAATTAATTTACATTCCCTTTATTGTTTGGATTCAGTTTTTAACTAAGTCTGTTAGCATATATAATTTCTGTTCAAACTTAACACCATAATCATATCTTCCGAGTTCATCCTGAGTATTAAGTATACTCTCATAAACAAAATCGGTTGCAATTTTTACCGCTTCTTTAAGGCTGAATCCGTGAGTTACGGCAGAACATACGGCACTTGCGAATATATCGCCTGTTCCGTAGTAACAGCCCTCTATTTTGTCTCGCATATATATGTGCTTTTCACCGGTTTGTGTATCAAAGCACATTGAGCCGACCTTGCCGTTTTCGGAAAGTCCGGTTATTATGATGCTCTTTGCACCGATATCCTTTAGTGCAAAGGCAAGCTTCTCCACATATTCGCTGTTGTGGTTATCGCTGTATTCCATATCCGCAAGATATGCCGCCTCGGTTACATTAGGGCAGATAATATCTGCATAAGAGCAGAGATGGCGCATCTTCTTTGCAAATTCTTTGTTGAATCCTGCATACAGCTTGCCCTCGTCGCCCATTACGGGGTCTATGAATATGAGGTTATCCTCTGTAGAGAACGTCTTAAAGAAGTTTTCCACAATATCGAGCTGATGTATACTTCCAAGATATGCTGAATATATGGCATCAAAGCTTGTACCCATCTTTTGCCAATGGGTATATATACCTTCCATATCATCGGTTAAATCGCGAAAGGTATAGTCTGTAAAGTTGGCACCTGTATGGGTAGACAGCACCGCAGTAGGAAGCGGAACAGCCTCTATGCCGAAAGCGGATATTACAGGCAGAGCCGCAGTAAGCGAGCATTTGCCTATGCAGGATATGTCCTGAATTGTAACTAAGCGTAGTTGATGCATATATTCACCACCTGTCGTTGGGAGATGTAAAAAAGTCCTCATTCTGAAACGTTTTTTCCTATCTTCCAAATCACATATTGAGAGGGAAATAAACCCGAGGGATTGGAAAATAAGATGCAGAATAAGCGAATTGAACCGAAGCAAGCGTGCTTGCGAGGGATACCCGAAGGCGTACAAAGTTACGTCGAGAGGTGAAATTCGCTTAGAGCTTATAGGCTAAAAAATATGAGAAATCCGCAAAAATTGCGGATTTCTGCATATCTTAAGAATTTTTGCCATTTTGACACTATAGAAGTTCAGTAATAAAGCCTATAAGCGGTCTGCGCTTATTTTGCATCCCACTATTATTAAAGAATCTTTCTTACCCATCCTTCTGGAGCTTCGATTCTTCCCATCTGTATACCTGTTAAGGTATCGTAAAGCTTCTTTGTTATGGGGCCCATTTCTGCCATACCGCTGGGGAGGCAGATTTCCTTGCCGTGGTCTACTATTTTACCAACGGGGGATATAACAGCCGCTGTACCGCAAAGACCACATTCTGCCATCTCGCTTACTTCTGTAAGGGGTACGGGTCTTTCTTCAGCTTCAAGTCCTAAGTAATCCTTTGCAACCTGAACAAGAGATCTTCTTGTTATGGAGGGGAGTATTGTGGAGGACTTGGGTGTTACTACCTTGTTGTCCTTTGTTACAAAGAGGAAGTTTGCACCGCCTGTTTCTTCTACATATGTACGGGTTTTGGAATCCAAGTACATATTTTCGTCATAGCCTTCGTTATGAGCCGAAACTATAGCGTGGAGGCTCATTGCGTAGTTAAGACCTGCCTTGATGTGACCTGTACCGCAGGGAGCAGCACGGTCAAGATCGCATACACGGAGTGTAAGAGGCTTTGCACCGCCCTTGAAGTAAGGACCAACGGGAGTAGCAAGTATTCTGAACTGATACTCTGTAGCAGGTTTAACACCTATTACTGCGTTGGAAGCAAACATATAGGGTCTTAAGTAGAGGGAAGCACCGCTGCCGAAGGGAGGTACCCACTCAGCATTTGCTTTTACAACCTTTTCTACAGCTTCTATAAACTTGTCTACAGGGTAAACAGGCATTTCGAGTCTTTCGCAGGAGTCTGCCATTCTCTGTGCGTTAAGGTCGGGACGGAATACAACTATGTCACCGTTTTCGGTGGTGTAAGCCTTAAGACCTTCGAAGCAAGTCTGTGCATACTGAAGCACACCTGCACATTCGTTTATTACTACTTTGCTGTCTGTGGTAAGTTCGCCATCGTCCCATTTGCCGTCTTTGAAGTTGGCAACGAAACGGTAGTCGGTTTCCATGTAATTAAAGCCGAGTGAACCCCAATCGATATCTTTCTTTTGCATATTTATCATCCTTTCATAGGGTACTTTTTTAATATTCTTATAGTATAGCACAAAAAAATGGGGATTTCAAATATTTTTATAAGATTTAAATAAAAATTGAATTTAGAAATAATTTGTGTTAAAATATAGCTATTAATAAACCATTGCAGAGGATGATATGTATGGAGTTTAACAAAACAGGATTTATAGTAAAAGAAAATTTAAGTAAGGTAAATTCTTCCATGATTCCCGATATCAATAAGACGGAGACAATATATCACTATACATCTATCGGCGGAACAAAGAGCATACTCGACAGAAAAAAGCTTTGGTTTACAAACATAGACTATATGAACGACAAACGCGAAGCCTTTGAGGGACTCAATCAGTTTGAAAAGATAGCAGACAAGGTATACGGCAAAGAATTCGGTGAGAAGGCAAAGGCGATAATCGCTAAATACAAAAAACAGAAAAATCAGGTTTTTGTATGCTGTTTTTCACTGGACAAAGACGAACTTGCAATGTGGAATTATTACACCAAGGATATTAACAGTCAGGGATATAATATCGGCTTTAATTACAAAAACCTTGTTGTAAGCCTTCTTAAAAACAACGAGGAGCTCCACGGTTGCGGTTTTTCTTTCGGCAAGGTGGACTATTGCCTCAGCGAAAACACATATGCCAGCAAAGCTTACGATATGCTTACAGAAACTTTAAAGGGAGTGTATTCCACGATTGATTCCGATGTGGACAAAAAGAGTATATCACCCGAATTTGATTTACCGTATGTTAAGTTCTTTGGTGAAGAACCTGTTTTCAAACAGTCGCCGTCGTTTAATACCGTGTACTATATGAAACAGCCTTGCTTTGCCAAGGAGAATGAGTTCAGAATAGTAATAAGGGCAACCGATGAAGCGCTAAAAGCATTAAAGGATAGCGATAAGTACAAATTCAGGGAGAGCCACGGTGCACTTATTCCGTACATAGAGCTTGATTTTAATATAGAGGATGTTATGGGAATAACACTTTCGCCTACCGTGCAGAGTGATTTGGCAATTCGCGGAATAGAGGATTTTTGTTTTTACTGCGGTATTGATACAAGTGACCTCAAAGAGGGGATAAGGAAATCAAAAATTCCTGTACGATTCTAGGGGATGTAAAATAAGCGCAGACCTTGTAGAGTGTT